>JBJTAQ010000269.1:0-1709 GCA_046090945.1 Pirellula sp. | reverse complement strand
TGATCAACGATGACGTGCTTCCGATGCTTATTTGCGTTCGCACTGATATTCGCAATAGCCAGCTTTGAAGGGGCTCTGGAGCTTGCGATCGCTCAACAGTCTGCAGTCGCTCCAGCCTTGCCGTCCCCGGGCTTGTCTTCTGGGTGCTTGTCTTCTGGGGGCTTGTCTTCTGCATCGGCCGATGGAGGTGTGCGTCAAGCCGTGGCAAGGACACCGCTGCCCAAGCCGACGTCGTTAGGACAACAGAAAAGTTCCGTGTCTCAGCGCTCGACGAGTTCGAGCATGTTGAACACTGTATTTGCGCTTGGGATCGTGTTGAGTTTGTTTTTCGGAGCCACCGTCTTGATCAAAAGGACTTGGCCTCAGTCCGTCACAAGACGGATGCCGAGCGAAGTGCTAGAGGTGCTTGCCATCGCTGAAATGCAACCGAAACAGCAGTGGATGTTAATGCGATTCGGGGGAAAGCTGCTGTTGGTTTGCCAGCAAGCCCACGAGACGCGAGTAATCGCCGAGGTTACCGATCAGCAAGAGATCGATCGGTTGGTGGCGTTATGCGAAAAGCCGCACCAGACTGGTGCGGCTTTAGGATCGTTTTCGCTGAAATCCCAGTTCAGGACCTCGCGTGCGATTACTGGTTGAAGGCGTCTGGAGTGACGATCCCCCCATCGGCTCGAGCCGAGATGAGCATCAAGACTCTCAGGTCGATCGAGTTGCTCATGAATTGGATCGATGCGTCACCGAGTCCGCCGTGCGCCCCACCGGAGTGGAACGAGTAGATCTCGCCTTGGTTGGTGCAATTGATGCTGCACTTGTTGGGGCTGTTTGCAGCGGTAGTCGATGAGATATTGGCGAATTGAGGAGGAGTGGCTCCGGAGTTGAACCAAGATCCATCGACAGCGATGTCGTTGCCTTGGTGGGCCCAAGGGCCGTTCATATAGGCACCGGTACCGCCAGCGTACTCCTCCAGCTTGTTGTTGCTGCTCCAACGGGCCGGCCTCGCGGCAGCTTCGGAGATCGTGAGAGTGTTGCTTAGCCCGTCGGTGATTGCAGCGTACTTGGTGAACTCATTGGTCGCCATCCCCCCGCGAACCCCTTGATCGCCAGGGTAAGGCGGGTTGTTTTGGGTCAGTATATTCCAAGCTGCACCACTGGCGTTCCAATTGCCTCGGTTGACCGCCATGTAGTCGGTAACCGCTGGCCGCCAATCCCCGGCGGATCCAGCGAATCGATTTCTATCGCCAGTTCCTAGCCTCGTCGTATCGACAAACTTCTCACCAGGAGAAGAAGGGCATTGGTAGCTGGCGATCGGAGTCGATGCCGCAGCGCGGTTTTGTGGATGCCACCAGTCAAGCTTAACGCTGTAACCACCGGGAGAACCGGCTGTTTGTGCGTTGATGACGTTCGTGGCTTCCATGAACGGCAATATGATCGTCAGAAAGCACTGGTTGGCATAGTGAGCATTGAGAGTTCCATCCGTGCCATCCTTGCGGAACTCCAAAAGTTGCTGTTGTACGGTCGCGCTCGCAGTTCCGGAACTGAGATTGATACTCGAGGGCGGGAGTTTCTTGCGGGCCGACTCAAAGTTGGCGATGGACAAGCAGATTTGCCGCATATTGTTGCTGCAACTCATCCGACGAGCCGCCTCCCGTGCCGCCTGGACCGCCGGAAGAAGCAAGCCTACCAACACTCCAATGATTGCGATCACCACC
>JBJTAQ010000268.1:0-1762 GCA_046090945.1 Pirellula sp. | reverse complement strand
GGTTCTTTGAGTTCGGAGCTACCAACTCGGGCCAAACCTGCGATGCCGGTGATGACGGTGTTCGGATCGGAGCTTTCGAGTACCAACGGGGCCCATCGGGACGCTTTCACTCGTTCGAGAGCGACACGTGCAGCGTATCGGATATGCCGATCGCTGCTACCGAGTTGCGATACGAGTTTGGCAACCGTCGATTGATCCTTGTCGAGGTCGTTGTGCAGGGCCTCGATCCCACGGCGTTGCGCAGTGGCGTCGTTCACCGCGAGCTTCGGGGCCTGTGCCGTTGATTCGGAGCCAACATAGCGAACGCGATAGAGTTCGGACTGAGTCCCGCGACCGCCGACTGTAAAGTACATGTGCCCATCTTTGCCTACTGTCACGTCGGTCAGCGGCAGAGGGGTGCGAGAGAGGAATTCCTCTTTGGTGGCAGAGTACGAGGCTCCGTTGGGTTGAGGATGGATGGCGTACATCGTTCCGAAGGTCCAGTCGCAGATGTACAGAGCTCTTTGGTATTTCTCTGGGAATTTCGCGTTGGTTCCGAATTCGACGCCGACAGGCGATCCAGGACCGATGTTGACCAGAGAAGGGAGCGAATCGATGTAGTAGTCGGGCCATTTTCCAGTGCCACTTCTCCAGCCGAACTCGCTGCCGCTGGTTGCATGAACAACACGGGTTGGTCGGTACCATGGGGTACCGATATCCCATTCCATGTCGGCATCGTAGACGAACATTTCACCCGCTGAATCGAAATCGAAATCGTATTGATTGCGGTATCCAATAGTGATCATTTCCCACTCTTTGCCATCCCGATCGGTTTTTGCGATCCATCCGCCAGGTGCGAGGATACCAGCGGCATGGCCATTGGAATCCCATTGCCTTGGCAATAACAAGTCCTCGTCCCAACTTGGAACGATACGGCTCGTGTATCCTTCGGGAAGCGAGGCTTGTAGTTGTTCACTTCGCGGACCGCCCATAGTCTGTGGTGCGGCGTTGGTTTTTCGGTCCATGGGGGGAAGCGTGTGGTTCCCGGAGCAGACATAGATTGATTTGCCGTCGGGCGACAAACGCAGAGCGTGTGGACCATGCTCTCCTCCGCCGCGCAGTTCTTTGAGTTTCTTGATCTCATCGTACTGATCATCGCCGTTGGTATCCTTCAAGCGGTACAGACCGCTTCCGATGCCTCCGTTGACGCAGACATAGAGGCTATCAAAAGCGTACAGCAGGCCTTGGGCCGAGGAGATGTTAAGAGGGATCCGTTCGACTTTGGTTTCTTCTTGGGTTCCGGGTGTTGGCGGAGTCACCCGGAACAGGCCTTTGTCCCCTTGATCGCTGACAATCAGTCGCCCTTTGGGATCGGTAGTAATACAGACCCATGATCCGAGTTCATCCTTGGGTACTCGGAAGAGTTGATCGATGACGAATCCGGGTTGGATGGCGAATTCGCTCGATGCTGATCCTGAGCCACCATCGAGGACATCCCCCCAAGGTCCATCACCGTACTTGGCGATCACTTTCGCTGCTTTCAACTCAGCGGGTTTATCTTTTGGAGCTGCTTGCCAAGTTCCATCGGTCAGCAGTGACTGAACCTTACCATTTCCATCAACCCAAGCGAGTTTTGCAACCAGTGCCGCGATGCCGCCAGCATTCCAGACCTCGAAGACGATTTCGTTCTTACCGATGACCAGAGCATTGCTCACGTCGACTTGGAGACCCTCCTCCCAGGCGTCGCTTTGACCTACGGATTTGCCGTTGATGGAGATCGACA
>JBJTAQ010000267.1:0-5567 GCA_046090945.1 Pirellula sp. | reverse complement strand
TGAAACTAGCGGAACTTGGGGTCCCCGTAGATCTCTTGAGCCTGACCCCAGTCAAACGATCCCACAGCGTCTGCGCCCAAGGTGGTATCAACAGCGTCAACGATCAAACGCGACAGCAAGGCGATAATGAATGGAATCACTTCGATGATACCATCTACGGAGGTGACTTCCTTCAAAACCAACCGCCCGTCAAAGAGATGGCTTACTGGGCACCCAAGGTCATCGACTTGATGGACCGGCTCGGGGTAACATTCAATCGCACTCCGGAAGGCTACATCGACCGACGTCGCTTTGGCGGAACACTCTACAAGCGAACTGCATTTGCAGGAGCGACCACCGGCCAACAACTTCTCTATGCACTGGACGAGCAAGTCCGACGCTGGGAAGCCGAAGGAATGGTCAAGAAGTATGAATTCTGGGACTTCCTCGGTCCTGTGCTCGATGGGAATGGACGCTGTGTCGGTGCGGTCGCCCAAGACATGGTCTCGATGGAGATCCGCTCGTTTCCTGCCGATGCCGTCGTCGTGGCAACAGGTGGATGCGGCCTGATCTACGGACGTTCGACCATGTCGGTCTTCTGCACCGGAAGCGCTGCGAGCCGATGCTTCCAAGCCGGCGCGAAATACGGAAACGGCGAATTCATCCAAGTGCACCCAACAGCGATCCCGGGTGCTGACAAACTCCGACTCATGAGCGAGTCGGCCCGAGGTGAAGGTGGACGCGTTTGGGTGCCTCGCCGACCGAATGACACTCGACCTCCAAAACAAATCCCACAATCCGAACGATACTACTTTCTCGAAGAGCGATTCCCCAAGTATGGGAACCTCGTCCCCCGAGATATCGCCACACGAGAGATCTTCAACATTTGCGTCAATGAAGGTCTCTCGGTCGATCCAACTCGCATGTGCGTCTACCTCGATTTGACCCACATCCCACGTCACGAATTGGATCGTAAGCTTGGAGGGATCCTCGAGATTTATGAGAAGTTCCAAGGGGTAGATCCTCGCGAAGAGCCAATGAAAATCTTCCCCGCAGTCCACTACAGCATGGGTGGTTTGTGGGTCGATTACGAAGCCAACGGCGAGGGTGGTTTGTTGCCGGGTTCACCTCGCAATCAATCGACCAACATTCCCGGTCTGTATGCGATCGGCGAATGCGATTACCAATACCACGGCGCAAATCGATTGGGAGCCAACTCACTGCTCAGTTGCATCTTCTCAGGTCTGTTTATCGGACCTGGAATCGTGAACTGGATGAAGAGCAACAAGGCGGCGGCAGATCTTCCCAAGAGCATTTTCGAAGGAGCTGTTGCCGAACAGCAAGCACGGCACAAAAAACTTCTCACGAGCGCTTCGGGTACGGGCGAGAACCCCTATCTGCTCCACCAAGAGCTTGGAGATATCATGACCCGCGCTGCCACGGTCGTACGCTACAACAACCAGCTAACCGAAGCTTATGAAAAAGTTTCAGCGATGGTCGAGCGATCTCAGCGATGCTCGCTGGCTGATACCGGCAACTGGACCAATCAGAATGTGATCTTCACCAAGGCGGTTCAGGACATGATCCCGATCGCGCAGTGCATTCTCAAGGGCGCTCTGATGCGAGATGAGTGCCGTGGTGCCCACTTCAAACCTGACTTCAGTATGCCTAGCCTCTCTGCCACGGACCCGACCGAACGTCGTCATGAAGCAGAAAAGTGGTGCGATGCCTTCGAAGAAAATACCCGCAAGTACCTCAAGTCATCCGTTTGCAGTTGGAAAGGCCAAGAGCCCGACCTAGCTTACGAAGATATCGATACACGACTTTTGAAACCTCGACCCAGACTCTACGGCTTGGTCGGAGCAGAGGTTATCGAAGAAGTATGGAAACAACGGACCGCAAAGCAGGGAGACTCCCAGCAAACTCGTCCCGATAGCAAACAACTCGCCGGAGCGGTCTGACGATCGATCCAGCAACAACCAGCGTTCAACAAATCCTTTGACACCGAAAGGTAAACCATGATTGCCCCAGGTCCAGAAGCTAATTCGGCAAGAAAGCCATCCAAAATCAACGTCCGAGTCCTGCGACAAGACGGCCCCGGTATGCCCCCTTACTGGGAACGACACCAAGTCGACTACGAACCGGATATGAATGTCATCAGCGTGCTTCAAAAAATCGCTGCTCAAGCGACGACGATCGATGGCAAGAAAGTTGCACCGGTCGCCTGGGATTGCGGGTGCCTCGAAGAGGTCTGCGGTTCCTGTACTATGGTCATCAACGGACGCGTTCGACAAAGCTGCTCGGCCCTAGTCGATCGGCTTTTGGAAGACAATCCCGAAGAGATTCAATTGCAACCGATGACCAAGTTCCCGGTCGTCCGAGACCTGATGGTCGATCGTTCGCGTCTATTCCACTCGCTCAAGCGAGTTCAGGCTTGGGTCCCTGTCGATAGCTACTTCGACATGGGTGCCGGCCCGCGTATTCCTCGCGAAGATCAAGAGCAAAACTATCCTCTAAGCCAGTGCATGAGTTGCGGCTGCTGCTTGGAGGCTTGCCCACAGTTTAATAAGGTCGAAGTGCTTCGACAGGCTGGTGAGTCCGACGAAGCGTTCGAGGCTCGCAAGAAGGCCGCTTACGAATCCGAGTTCATCGGCCCCCATGCGATCTCGCAAGCCATGCTATTTAATTCCCATCCGGTCGGAAAAAATCTGCAAAAGGAACGACTCGAAACTCTCACCAGCACAGGGGGCGTTCAAGCTTGCGGTAACGCACAGAATTGCGTGGCGGTTTGTCCTAAGGAGATTCCGCTGACGACCTCGATTGCTCGGGCCGGGCGGGCTGCGACCCTGTATGCGATCAAAAAGTTCTTCGACCGCTAAAACCTCATGAATCTCGACCGGCCCTGTACGGATATCCTCACCGAGGCTTGGCAACGCTACGCTTTTGCAAACGACGCGGGTCCCTATCTGCTAATCCCTCAGGCTGTTATGCAGCCAAGGAGCGAGCAAGAAGTCCAAGCGATCCTTGCCGCCTCCAAGATCAAGCGCATACCGGTCTGCTTCAGAGCCGGTGGGACTAGTCTCTCTGGGCAATCCGTCACCGATGGCTGGTTGGTCGATATCGGTCGTCATTGGAGAAGTATCGAGCCTCTGGACGGTGGTCAGAGGGTCCGCGTACAACCCGGTGCGATCGGCGGCTTAGTCAATGCTCATTTGAAATACTTCGGGCGCAAAATCGGCCCAGACCCATCGAGCATCAACTCGGCAATGATCGGAGGAATGCTCTCGAATAACTCCAGCGGCATGTGCTGCGGTGTTGTCAACAATGCTTATCACACCCTCGAGTCGATCCGGTTCATTCTTCCTGATGGCACACTTTGGGACACGAGCCAAGCTGGCGAGGCTACTCGATTCCGCTCAGAGAAACCGAACTTGTGCGAAGAGTTGACTGCGATCCGACAGGCCATATTGAGCAACCCAGCTTTGCTCGACAAGATTCGTCGCAAGTACCAGCAGAAGAACACGGTTGGCTATTCGCTCAATGCATTTGTCGACTACCAAGAACCGCTGGATATACTCAGTCACTTGCTCATCGGTGGCGAAGGCACCCTTGCATTCATCAGCCAAGCGGTCCTGCGGACACTCCCAGACTTGCCAGAGAAAGCCACAGCACTCGCATTTTTTGCCGATGCACACAGCGCCTGCGATATCATTCCAGAACTGATCGACGTCCAAGCAGACGCCGTGGAGTTTATGGACCGGGCTAGCCTTGAGTCGATCCGCAATCTCGATGGTGCTCCTGCCGAGTTGCCTGTCCGGCTCTCGCAGCACGAGAAGTTGATGGGTTTGCTGTTTGAATTCCAAGCGGCCGACAAGGGTTCACTGGCCAGCAAACTCGATAATTTCCGCACACGTTGTGAGCCTCGCTTGAAGCCGCTGAGTCCTATTGCGTTCACCGAAAACAAGAAGGAACAGGCCAATCTTTGGAAACTGCGCAAAGGCATGTACCCCGCTGTAGCTGCCATGCGAGCCCGAGGCGAAGCAGCCATTCTAGAGGATATCAACTTCCCGCTCCCTCGACTCGCCGATGCGATCATCGAACTTCAAGCGATGTTTCGAAAGCATCAGTATGCCAATGGCATTATCTTCGGACATGCCAAAGACGGGAACTTGCACTTCGTAATCTCCCAACCGATGGCAAGTCCTCAGGATACCGACAAGTACGCTCGGCTAATTGACGACATGGTGGAACTGGTCGTCCAACGCTTTGATGGATCGCTCAAGTCCGAGCACGGGACGGGTCGCAACATGGCGCCCTTTGTTCAAACGGAATGGGGACCTGAAGCGACTGAATTGATGCGGAGACTCAAACGAGCCGTCGATCCAGATGGATTGCTCAACCCCGATGTGATTCTCACGTCCAAACCCAAACTGCACTTGGAAAACATCAAGGACCTGCCGGTTGTCGAGGATGTCGTAGATAAATGCGTCGAGTGTGGCGCTTGCGAACCACGTTGTCCGAGTCGTGATTTTACCCTTTCACCCAGGCAACGAATCGTGCTGCGTCGAGCCCGTCAAAGACTTGTCGCCCAAGGCCGTACGGAACTAGCCAAACAGTTGGACATCGATTACGAGTTTGCAGGCAAGCAGTCCTGCGCAACCGATGGACTATGTGCCATGGACTGTCCAGTCGCGATCAACACCGGTGAACTGATCAAGCAACTGCGTCGCGAGTCGGTTACACCAGGGTCTAGGAGAGTCGCAGCACAACTGGCTTCGTCTTTTGGCTTGGCCGAACGAGCCGTTGGCGTGAGTTTGATGTTTGGGCGCACTGCAGCATCAATCCTGGGGGCCAAGGCGATGACCGGAATGACCCGTGCGTTATCCACGGTCTTTTCCGGATTCCCGCAATGGCATCAAGGCCTTGAGGGGCAGAACGAATCGATCGATAAATCTTTGCTGGTCAGCCTTGATGAGTGCGACCTGGTCTACTGGCCGACTTGCATGTCCCGCATGATGCATGGGACTGCCGCCGCACTTGTGTGTGTTGCAGACCGGGCCGGGGTAGGATTGCATATCCCTAAGGATGCACTCGGGCGTTGCTGCGGCCAAGCGTTTTCATCGAAGGGATTCCTAGAGTCCGCACTGACCAAACAGTCGGAACTGATCGACGCGATGTGGATATGGAGCGACCGAGGTCGGCGGCCGATCGTGATGGATCTAGGATCATGCACCGCGTTCATCTCCCAAGGGCTTGCCGATTTGGACCCAGTCCGCCGCGAGCAACTTAGAAAAATCAAAATCCTCGATTCGTCCGTGTTCGCTGAATCGCTTCTACCTAAGTTATCGATCAAGCGTCGCAAGGGAGTAGTCGCCATCCACTCGGTCTGCTCAAATCAAAAGTTTGGCTGGGGGGATTCGATGCTCAAAGTAGCGAACGCTTGTAGCGACCAAGTCTTGCAACCCCATGAAGGCAAGTGCTGCGGGATGGGTGGTGATCGAGGATTCGAATTGCCTGGATTAGTCCAAAGTGCTACCAAGGAAGTCGGGCCATTGATGCAGCAAACTCAGTGCGAACAGGGGTTCACC
>JBJTAQ010000266.1:0-2740 GCA_046090945.1 Pirellula sp. | reverse complement strand
CAATCGCCCAAGCCGATCCCGGCAACTCGGTCAGAGACCAAAAAGGTCCTTGATCAACTCAAGGACCGTACACCTCGGTTACCGGTTCCTGAAACGGTCCCGGGTGGCACGAATCCGGCAAGCTCGAACGTGATCAACGGCCGAGCCCGCCGATACTACTTGCCCGAGGCTTGGCTTCAGGCAGAACGTTGGGGGAACGAGGCCGAGTCGAAGGTATCTTACGAACTTAAGACGCAATGCTTTTGGGTCGTCTCACGGGGCAACAATTGCCATTACTGCTTGGGACACCAAGAGCACAAGCTAAAGGTCGCAGGTCTGACCGATGACCAGATCGGTGCGTTGGACCGCAACTGGGATTCGCTCGATCCTAGAACACGCAAAGGGGTCGAGATCGCTCGCAAGATGACGGTCTTGCCGTTTGCTTTGAGCGACCGGGATATTGCGGCAATGAAGTCCGAGTATTCGGATGCGGAAATCGTCGAACTCGTCTACAGCATTGCTCGATTCAATTCGCTGAACCGCTGGACTGATTCGATGGGACTGCCGCAAGACTCCGAAATGCGGGGCGAGCATATCGAGTTCGATTCACCAACGCAGAGCCGATGGGACCAAGGAACCTCGGTGGTCGTTGCAGGTCCCGACATAGTGCGGCCTGAAGCTTGGACATGGGATGAATGCCAAAAGCAGATTCAAACGGCTGCGAGCAGAACTCCGCGTGTTCAGCTGGTTTCCAAGGAATCTGCGGCAGAGATTCTTCAACAGGAACCATCGACGATCCACGATTGGCATCGAGCCATCGCTACGCTGCCTGCGGCTGGACCTGCTATGGTGCAAGCCTGGACGGCCATGCTCAGCGACAAGGAATTGGATCCCAAGATCAAGGCTGCGATCTGCTGGACGACAGCCCGCAGCAATCGCGCCGCGGGTTCCTTGAGCATGGCCTACAAGCTAGCTCAGCAACTCGGTGTATCCGAACAGGAAATGCGTAGTTGGGGATCCAAAGACCTTGTCGGGGTATCTGCAGATATGGCCAAGGCGATTCGGTTTGCGAACAAGCTGACGGCCGAGCCGACGAAGATTACGGACGCAGACATCGCTGAACTTCGCAAAGAGTTCAACGATCGTCAGACTGCTCACGTGATCTATACGGCCGCCACAGCCAACGCACTAGACCGATTCACCGAAGTCCTCAGTTTGTCGATTCCAAACTGATGTGGAGCGTTCCATTAGGCTTGTTCGTATTCGAGGTCTGGTTTCTGAACCGAAGATTTTTTTAACCACAGAGAAGCAGAAGATCACAGAGGGGCGTTGAGTTCTAGCACTATCAACGAGCAACTCTGTGGTTCTCTGTGCCTCCGTGGTTTAAAAGTAAAAAGGTCTTGCAGAGCTTGCCAGCTTGCTTGAAATATCAATCTAAATTGGGGATTTGCGACCTGACCGACATGCCCCCCGTCAGATTGAATACTTTGCTAAACCCTGAGGCTTTCAACCGACAAGCACCGACGTGAGCCCGTTTGCCGCTATGGCAAACGACCACGGTGGGGCGTTTTCGATCGATCTCGTGATCTCTGCCTGGAAGTTCATCAATTGGGATTGAAATAGCGTTGGCCAAGGGCAGATCGCTTCGTTCGCTGGCGGTTCGCACATCGACGACTTGATATCCGGTAAGATCTGCATCGGGTGGTAACAGACTCGGGCGATCCTCGAGGTCGTTGATCGCGGCAAAGGCGACCATGTGAATCGGATCTTTCGCAGAACCATAAGGGGGGGCATAGGCCAGATCGATCCTGGCAAGATCGTAGACTGTGCCACCGAGGGTCATTGCGGTGGCCAAGACATCGATGCGTTTGTCGACCCCCTCGCCACCGACGGCCTGAGCGCCGAGGATCCGACCACTGGGGGCCTCGTACAACACTTTCAATTGCATGTTGGTTGCACCAGGGAAATAGGAAGCGTGGTTGGTGGCCTGAACGATGGCCGTACGAAAGGGTATCTTGTGTTGCTGTAGATACTTCTCATTCAAACCGGTCATACCAACGGTGGTTTCGAAGACTCGAACGATCGAGGTCCCGAGAACGCCTCCCATGGATTGAGATTTTCCGCAAGCGGCATGTTCACCGGCGATCCTACCGGATCGATTGGCTGGCCCTGCCAAAGGGTTGAGGGTTTTCGACTTGGTGATTTGATGGGTGTATTCCACCAAATCGCCCGCCGCGTAAATTGACGGATCGCTTGTCTGCATGAACTCATTGACGACCAGACCTCCTGAGTCCCCGACAGCCAAACCGGCTTCGAGAGCCAGTTTGGTCCTGGGACGCACACCGACACCGAGAATGACAAGGTCGGTTGGTATAGTTTTGCCGTCGGACAAAACTGCAGCGGTGACCCGATCTTGATCCCTTTTGAATTCCATGACACTTTGGGAATTGATTGGCTGAATCGATTCCTTGCGTAGTGCATTGGCAGCCATATTCGCAAAGATTGGATCAAGCCGGTTTAGAATTGTCGATGAGCGTTCCACCAGATCGACCTGAATACCAATTCGATGCAATTGCTCGACGACCTCGATCCCCACGAACCCAGCGCCGACGACCAATGCTCGCTTCACTTGGGTTTTCTTGATCCAGGCAAGGATTCCATCCATATCGGGAAGGGTCCATAGTTGGAAGACGTTCGGGGCTGGTTTTTGGGCGAAGGGAGGGAGTACCGGTTCGGCACCCATGGCCAAAATGAGCTTGTC
>JBJTAQ010000265.1:0-10465 GCA_046090945.1 Pirellula sp. | reverse complement strand
GAAAGTGCTGATGTTGCGATGTGCTTGATCGCCATTCAATATCGCGTGGTTCCAGAGACTCCTATCCTCGTGGCCACCAATCGCGAGGAGTTCTACGATCGTCGAAGTCATTCGCCGAGCATCCAATCTGGAAAACCGCGTGTTCTGTGTCCCCTCGATCAACGTAGCGGAGGGACTTGGTTGGGAGTCAACCAACACGGAGTTTTCGTCGGAATCTGCAACCGCAGGGTGTTTGAACCCCTGGGTTCAAATCGATCCCGAGGTCTACTGGTTAAAGAGGTGTTGAAGGCTCCGAATAGTCGCGCGGCCGTCGAGCGGGCCCTCGAGGAGACCCGCAAACACCGCTTCGAGGCTTGCAATCTGATCGTCGCCGACCGCGACTTCGGATTCGCTATCCATCACGACCAAGAGGACGAAGTGGTGGATCTGCAACCGGGCCTGAGCATCATCGGCGGAAGGAATCTGAACGATCTTCGCGACGAACGTGTGCAGCTTGCAGGCCGTCTGCTGACCCTGCAAAACCTCGACTCCCCCGTGAAATTCCTAGCCGTTGCCAGCAAGGTTTTCGCAAGGACACCGAATCCGCTGGCTCGCGCCAGCATGGAGATCCAAGGCGGGGACTATGGGACCGTCTCGAGCACCCTGATCGCACTGGGGCCCAAACCCCGCGACGCGATTTTTCAATACTCCGACGGGCCTGCCAGCCAAGCTCGCTTCGAGGACTATTCGCCACTGCTGCGAGACATCCTAAGTCGCGGACTGCGCGAGTCCCGTTCCAAGGCTGCCGCAGCCCTGGAAATGGCCGACGCCGATCTGGCCGAAACGGCCGAAGTCGATTGAGCTTGAAATGCCCACCGTTGCTATCACCGACTACACCTTCGCAAATCTGGAAATCGAGAAGTCCATTCTCGATCCGATAGCACAAGTCGTCGGTGGGCAATGCAAAACGCCCGAGGCTCTGATCGAACTGGTCCAAGATGCCGATGCAGTCATCACCCAGTTCGCTCCTGTCAATGCAGCCGTGATCGATGCGATGCGACGGGCTAAGATCATCGTTCGCTACGGCATCGGCGTCGACAACGTCGATCTCCAAGCTGCCAAGGCGAAGGGGATTCCTGTGTGCAATATCCCCGATTACTGCATCGATGAAGTCGCCGATCACACGCTAGCGTTTATCTTGTGCATGACTCGCCAAGTCGTCCCGAACGCACTGTTGATCCGAGAAGGAAAATGGGGGCTCGCAACAGAACTTGCCCACATGCGCACCCTCAAAGACCAGACCGTCGGCGTCGTGGGATTCGGCAGGATCGGTCGCGAAGTGGTCGCGCGATTGAAGGCCTTCAAACCCCAAGTCCTGGTCTTCGACCCAGTCGTCGATCCCGCACAGATCGAGGCCTGCGGCGCTCGGGCAGCATCGCTCGATGAACTCTTGTCCTCAAGCGACATCGTCACGCTTCATTGCCCTTCCACTGCCCAAACTAAAAAACTTCTGTGTCGCGATTCAATCGCTCGCATGAAACGCGGTTCGCTAGTGATCAACCTTGCTCGCGGCGATTTGATCGATACTCCCGCGATGGTCGATGCACTCGAGTCGGGACACTGGGCCGGTGCAGCCATCGATGTTTGCGACCCGGAGCCAATCCCAGCCGATAGCCCCCTGCGATCGATGCCCAACGTCATCGCTGCCTCGCACATCGCATCAGCCAGCCCCAAAGCTGTCCGAAAACTGCGCGAATCGGCCGCACTCCATGCCGCTAACGCACTGACTGGTAAGCCTCTAGTACATATCGTCAACGGCGTCCCTAGCCCCGTCTAGCTTCGGCTGTTGGCCTACGCGTCCAACCTTTTTGTTTTTTCTATTTAGCTAAATTTCGCTAAACCGAACTTCCGAAAGAGGATTATCTTGGTAAAGCCACTTTTTCATGGCGTCTGCGCCTCGTCGATCACACCTTTTGGTCCCCAAGGTCAGCTCCAGCTCGATCGCTTGGGTCCCCATCTGGATTGGTTGATCGCCGAAGGAGTCGATGCCATCTCCCCCTTGGGTAGCTCCGGCGAGTTCGTCGCCATGGAATGCGAGGACCGCAAAAAGGTGCTGGCTAGCGCCCTGGAGAAGATCGCCGGTAGGGTCCATGTCGTCGCAGGAACTCACGACTACTCCACCCGACGTACGATCGAACTGTCACGGTTTGCCGAATCGCACGGCGCCGACTCGCTGCTGATCGTCCCACCTTACTATATGGCACCCACTCCGGGACAAGTCATGGATCATTACCGACGGATCGCCGAGTCGGTCTCGATCCCGATCGTGCTGTACCACAACATACCCCTGACCTCAGTCGACCTCAAAACCGACCACCTGATGAAACTCTACGAAGAGAAAGCCATCGGCGCGATCAAGATGTCCAACCCCGAACCGGATCGAATCTGCGAACTGCTGCAAGCCACCGCGTCGAAACTCTTTATTTACGCCGGAATCGATACCGTTGCCTTCGAAGGCTTGTGCCACGGTGCCCACGGATGGATCTCAGGGATCCCAAGCACCGTTCCTCGTGCAGCCAAAGAACTCTATGTCGCCATCGCCGTCGAAAAGAATCTCGATCGGGCCCGCACACTTTGGAGTAAACTCGCTCCGCTGATGCGTTTGCAATTCCAAGCCTACCATTCGCGCGGCGAAGGTGCTCACTGGTTCTCGACCATGAAGGCTGCGCTGAACATGATCGGTCCAGAGGTCGGTAACCCCGAACCTCCCATCGCCCCATTGCCAGAGTCGCTTCGCCCAACGCTCGCTAAACTCCTGAAAGATCTCGGTTATACCGTCCGGTCATGAACCAATCCTCTGCGATCCCCTTCGATCAACTCCATCGCTTCGTCGCCAGCGCACTTGCCACAACAGGCATGCCGGACGAACAAGCATCGATCGTTGCCGACACGCTGGTGACTACCGATGCCATGGGGGTCAATACCCATGGGACCAAGCTGTTGATCGGGTATATCAAGAAACTTCAGGCCGGCGGATACGATCCTCGAGCGATCCCCACCGTCGAGCGGCAGGGGCCAGCCTGGGGCATCGTCGATGGCAAGTCTGCCTTGGGGATGATCGGTTGCACCGCAGCGATGAAGCTGGCTGTCGACAAGGCCAAGCAAACCGGGATCGCTTATGTGGGACTCAAACATACAGCTCATGTCGGTGCGATCGGTTACTATGCTTCGATGGGAGCCTGCCAAGGCTGCATCACGATGATCACCGGAAACGATATTCCTTCGGTCGCGGCTCCGGGCTCGAGCAGAGCGGTCTTAGGGAGCAACCCGATCGCGTATGGAATACCCAGAATCGATCGCGACCCGATCTTCTTGGACATGGCCACCGCCGCAACGGCCGGCGGAAAAGTCTACGCGGCTTGCCAGCGCGGCGAACCGATCCCGGACACTTGGCTCATCGGCCCCGATGGAAAACCGACCACCGACGGGTCGCTGTATCCTGCCCAAGCCTCCTTGGCCCCGATGGCCGGCCATAAGGGATACGGGATTGGCCTCTGGTGTGAAATCCTTTCGGCAGTCTTGCCCGGAGGCAATCACACTTGGAATGTCGGTAGCTGGCTCTTTGACGACCCTGCGAAACCGTCGAATCACACCGCTTCGTTCATGGCGATCGATGTCGCGGTCATGACCGATCCTCGGCGTTTCGATGCTCAATTGCAATCGCTCATCGACGAGATCCACGCTGCTCCCAAAGCCCAAGGTTCTTCAGGGGTTTTGCTTCCAGGGGAGCGGGAATGGTCTCGATTTCATCAATCAAAATCGTCTGGAATCCTTCTGCCGACCGATGTGCTTGATAAACTGAAACTCGTCTCCCAAGCCACCGGCACCCAAGCAGGCTGGCTGCCGTAACAAATCCTCCTTGAAATTGCTTGTTGCATGAAAATCATTCGCTACCAAGACCCCCGTGGAGAGATCCATTTCGCAAGCGTCCAAAACGATGGCAGTCAACTGCGCATCGAAGGCAATCCGCTTGGATCATGGACCCAGACCCAAGAACCCGCACAAGTCTCGAAACTGCTCTCGCCGATCGAACCCAGGGACATTCTGTGCATCGGGCTGAACTATCGCAAGCACGCGGCCGAGGGTGGCCAAGCCATCCCGGAGTTTCCAGTGCTGTTCATGAAAAACAGCGGAGCGTTGACCAATCCCGGCGATCCTATCGTCCTACCTAAGAAACTCGAGAGCCAATCGGTCGATTACGAATGCGAGTTGGCCGTCGTGATCGGAAAGCCTTGCTACAACGTCCCTAAGTCCCAGGCTCTGGATTATGTGCTTGGCTATACCTGCGCCAACGACGTCAGCGCTCGGGATTGGCAGATGAAATACGGCGGTAGCCAATGGTGCCGCGGTAAAACCTTCAACACCTTCTGCCCCTTGGGTCCTGTCTTGGTGACCGCCGATGAGATTCCCAATCCGAATGCGCTGTCGATCAAGACCGTTCTCAATGGCCAAGTCATGCAGGATTGGAACACCAACGACATGATCTTCGACGTGCCGACACTGATCGAATTCCTCAGCGGCTCGACCCGATTGGCTGCAGGGACGGTGATTCTCACCGGAACCCCGCATGGAGTAGGTGGGGCTCGCAAGCCTCCTGTCTATCTCAAGCACGGGGACACGGTGACGATCGAGATCGAAAAGATCGGTGCGCTGACGAATCCTGTCGTCGACGAATCGATCGGCTGATTCGATGATCCGACCCGGCCTGAGTACGATCGCATTGGACATCGGCAGCACCTCGATCAAAGGAGCGGTGCTGGATCTGGAGTCCGGTGAACTGCTTTCGATCTGCTCGCGCAGTTTCCCTGAACCGATCAAAGATCTTCCGCAAGGACATGTCGAGATCGATCCAAAGTTGGTGGTTCAGCGAGTCCTTGAGGTCCTCGAAGAGTTGTCGCAGCATCTGGGCCAACGCTCTTCGGTTTGGATCTGCGGTCAGATGGGTGGTCTGATCCTAGCCGATGAGCGAGGCCGTGCGAAATCGAATTTTCTATCATGGCGCGATCAACGCTCGCTGACTCCCACGCGCGGTCATCGGTCCTCGATGGAGACGATTCGGATGGATTGGCCCGACGAGATCTTTGCAAACCTCGGCCGCGAACTGCAACCAGGCTCGACATCCACTCTCCTGCACTGGCTCTCGGAGCATCGAAAACTCAGCGATGGAGTTCTGCCCCTTTCGATCGCTGACTATTGCATCAGCCATCTTGCCAAGCAGCCCGGGACGATGCATGCGACCCATGCCATCGGACTGATGAATTTGAACAAATCCGATTGGTACTATCATGCGATGGAGCGGATCGGGCTCGGGGATCTCTGGTGGCCCGAGCTCATCGTCGACACCCGAGCTGTAGCGCAGTGGAAGATCGGTTCGAGGGTTTACCAGGTGCATGGATCGTATGGGGACCAGCAGTGCGCACTATTCGGCGCGGGATTGGAGCCCGGTGAGCTCTCGATCAACATATCGACCGGTTCCCAAGTCAGCTCGCTTGCTCAAGGTTTCGTGAGTGGACCCTACCAAACGCGCGCTTATTTCGACGGTCAATTTCTCAATACCATCACACACCTACCGGCGGGCCGATCCCTCAACGCGTTGATGGAGCTGCTGACTGAACTCGCACCGGCTGAGACTCAAACAATCGAACGAGCTTGGCAAATCGCCTCAGACAAGATGGCCAGCATCGACAACACCGATCTGCAGGCCGATATCGCCTTTTTCGCAAGTCCAGTAGGCAACTCCGGTTCGCTTACCAACATCACGACCGAGAATCTTTCGGTGGGGCATTTGTTATTAGCGGCCTGCAACGCAATGGCCAAGAACTACCACCAAGCGGCCCAGAGATTTGGGGATATCGGCCAGTGGCGCTCGATCGTCCTTTCTGGGGGACTTTCGAGCCGTCTGCCTCGCCTGGTGCCCTTGATCGAAGAACGCCTGGGGCTGCAAGCCCGCCAGTGCAACTCCGAAGAGACACTCTTGGGACTATTACGGTTAGCCAAGCAACATCTTGAGTCTCCGACATAGTACACTAGCTAGGGTCTTCATCCTCTTCAGGAGATCCTATCCATGAGATATCTGCGCACTGGAAATCGACTTTTGGAGTCTGCCTTGCTCGTCTGTGGTGTCTTGACGGTCAACGCTCAGGCGCAGCAGCCGTCGACAAGCTCGAGTGGGTCGAAGTTCCTCGATCACTCGTTGCTGGTTGCTAAAGAGTATCCTTGCAATTGGCCGACGCATCCGTTCCCCAAATTTCAGATCGTTCATCAAACCACTGTCGGACCGGCGAGCCCTTACAACATCGACTCGCTGTATGTCGATGGAAATACCGGAACGCAGCTCGATGTGCCTCCACACAGCGTTGCTCGCCCCGACTTGAACCGCGAGAATTCGGGTCTCTTTGGACTTGCAACCACCGAAAAGATCGAGGCTTGGCAGTTCGGCGGGGAGGCTTGTGTGGTCGACACTCGAGATCTTTTGGACCAGGCGCCCAAGGGTGTCAGCCCGCTGGTGACTCCAAAGTATCTGGAGCAATTTGAAGCGGCCCATCGCAAGCTGCGATTTGGAGATGTCGTGTTGTTTCGGAGCGACTATTCCGATCGATACTATCGACCGTTTCCCGAAGGATCGCGATTCATCAATGATGTGGTCGACAAAAAAGCACCTGGATACCCCGATCCGAATCCAGAGACCATGGAATGGTTGGCAACCCGTGGGGTCATGGCACTTGGAACCGACAGCGCCAGCATGGGCCCGATGCCCGACCTTGCCGAGCCGACGCACTATGCAGGCTTGAGGCATGGGATGATTTGGACCGAGGGTGCCACGGGGTTTGGAGCACTACCGACGACCGGCGCGTTCTACTGCTTCCTCGGTCCGAAACACCAAGGGGGCCCGTATGGCGAAGGCCGAGCCTTCTCAATTGTTGGAGGGGAACTTCCCAAACGCTTGATCGAATCGTGCAAATCCAAACGAGCTATCGATCTGTCCCCGACGTTAACACCCAAATTCCCGATGACCAATCCGGGTCGTAACACCGGTGAGCATCGCCAGGTGTATCTCAAGATCGATTTTCTTTACAGCGATTACCTCGATATGTTCCATCATGGACACATGATGGACGCCATGGCAGGAACGCACCTAGTTCCACCCTCGTACGCGCTGCCGAGTAGCACTTCAGTTACCAAGGATTCGCCGGAGGTCCGCGTCTGGCTCGATGAATACGAAAAGCGATTTGGCAAGCGAGCAACCAGCGATCTGACGACCGAGAGCGTACCGATCGAGTGGACCTGCGGAGAGGTTCGGGTGCTGGATGTGCGTTCGCTTGCCGGCACGACCGATCGAGCCAACTGGCCTGCGTCCCCGGAAATCACTCCAGCGATCATCCAGCAATATGAAAAGGAAAACGGAGAGCTCAAGCCAGGTCAGATTGTCCTGTTTCATACTGGAGTGATCGATCGTTATTTGAAGATGGAGCCGGATGCTCAAGGTCAATTTGGAAGCGGACTTTGGACCGACACGTATTCTCGCAAGACCGAAGGTTGGCCTGCGCCTGGCCCTGAGGCGATCGATTATCTGAGCAAAAAAGGAATTCGCTGCGTTGCGACTGATGCACCGGATCTAGGTGGTGCCGATCCCAAACGAGCGCTGATGACCTATTGGGCACTCGGTAGCCGTCAGATGGTGGGAGTCGAGTTTTTGAGCAATGTCGGTTCGATCCCCAAGCAGGGAGGATACTTCCTGTTTGCGGCTCTCAAGATCCAAGACTGCCATGGTGGACCGGGTCGGGCAATTGTTTTGTATTAATCCTGCGGACCGTCCGTTCAACTTGGAATGCTTCGATGACTATCTATGAGTCGCATGACGAACCGAATAACGATTCGAATCACGAATCGGGAAAGATACCCCCGTGGACGCAGGGTGAGCTTCCGGAGCCCAAGCCTTTGCGCTGGCAGAACTGGGCGAGTTTCATCGGTCCGGGCATCGTCATGATGGGGATTCAGATCGGGGGTGGCGAGTGGTTGCTCGGGCCGGCGGTCACGGCCAAGTACGGTGGTGGTCTGATGTGGATCGCAACCGTGGCGATCATTCTACAGGTTTTTTACAACATGGAATGTGGACGCTACGCGTTGTATTGTGGCGAACCGGTCTTCACCGGGTTCATGCGATGCAAACCGAACCCCCTTTTTTGGGTCGGCTTGATGCTCACGCTCAATATCTCTGCCTTGGTGCCTGGACTCTCGACGCACGGAGCAGCGATGATCGCCTCGCTCTACCTCGATCGTCCACCGACGAAGGAAGACTTAAGGTTGGTCGTTCCACTTGCTTATGCATGCCTGTTTGCCGTCGCTTTTCCGGTTGTGATGGGTGGCAAGATCTACAACATCTTGGAATGGGTAATGAAGGCCAAGATTACGATCGTCCTTGGGTTCTGCTTAGGCTTGGGAATTACCTGCGTAAGCGCCTCGCATTGGTGGAACGTGGCCAGTGGCTTTTTGGAATTCGGAAATGTGCCGGTCGCCAACGTCGATGGAACCGAACGTGTCGAGAATGCGTTTACCTACTGGTGGCAGCATGGTGAATTTCCATTGATTTCGACCGCCAGTTTGATTGTTATCGGCGCGTTCGCAGGATATGCAGGTGGTGGTGGACTCGCCAATTCGACCTACTCGAATTTTGTCAGGGACAAGGGTTGGGGCATGGGATCGCAGGTCGGGGCGATCCCGAGTGTGGTTGGTAGCCGGAGTGTATCCCTGAGCCATGTTGGTAAAGTCTTCCCGATCAACTCGGAGAATCTTGAGCGTTGGCGAGGCTGGTGGAAGTATATCTGGACCGACCAGGTTTTAGTCTGGGCGCCGGGGTGTTTCGTAGGCATGGCGTTGCCTGCGCTGCTATCGATGCAGTTCGCCTCGCATACGACAATCACCGACCAACAGATGAGTGTGGCTCAAGCGATCGTGACGGCCGATGGGATCCGCAACAGCGGATTCACTCCGGCGGTGGCCAAGCTGCTTTGGATCGCGGCGCTATTTACCGGCCTGATGGTGATGTTACCGAGCCAGATGTCGGTGCTAGACGATTTTAGCCGACGTTGGACCGACGCGATCTGGAGCGCTAATCCTAGAGTTCGAGATCGCTGGCGGGCCGATCAAGTCAAATGGATTTATTACAGCATTTTGGCCAGTTACGTGCTTTGGTCCTTTCTATGTACGTTTCTATTCAGCAACGCACCGAAACTCATGACCGACTTTATTGCCAACTTCAACAATCTAGCAATCGGTGTGACCTCGTTTCAGATCCTCTGGATCAACCATCGCTTGCTCCCCAAGCCGATACGGCCCCGGTGGTTTCAGTCCCTGGGAATCGCATCCTGCGGGTTCTTTTACTTGGGGATCGCAGCGATGGTTTTTTGGTACAAGATCCTGCCCTTGGGCCTGCAATGGTTGAGGGCTTTTAGCGTGGCACTTTTGTAGTTCGCAGCTCAAGAGCTACTAGGGTACAACCACAATGTCGTTTTCGACTGCCGTGACACCGGGGGCGCCCCAAGCGGCGCTTTGCGCTTGTTCACGCTCGGACCACGAACGCACGTTTCCATGCAGCGTGACTTTACCTTCGCTGGTCTCGACCTCGATCCTCCGCGCATCGATATCCGCATTGCGGTGGAAGGCGGCGATGATCTTGTGCTTGACATCCTTGGGAAGCGTCCGCGATTTGATCGAGATGCGGCTCGTTACCGACACCACACCGATCAGGTCCCGAACGGCGTTCAGGGCCGCATCGCGCTGGTATTGCCAATCCACTTCGCCTTCCAACGACACCATGCCATTGCTGACCACCGCCTTGATTTTTTCGAAAGGAACCAGCGAATGGTTTTTCAAAGCGCTCAAACAAGCCTGGGCGATTTGCTCGTCAGACCGCATGGCACCATCCCGCAGTCGGATATCCAGTTCGTTTGCTACGGCCTTGACACCGTAAACCCTCTTGGCAACCCGTTCGGCTGCATATTTTTCTGCAAATGAAATCACGTGGCCGGTCAAGCTAACGACGCCCGTGTTTGCCGAAACACCAATATGAGCTTCGTTGACCATCGGCTCCCACTTGAGCTCGTTCTCGACATCCTGCTTGAGTTCACTGTCGGTTTTCATCTGGATTCCCTTTCGAAATAATGCACATCAATACTCGGATTTCCTCAGCCCCGCCAAGGAACGCTTTGGAATTGTGGATCGACCGGTTCCTGTCGAATATCGAAGCCCAGACGATTGATCGATGGTGGGAATCACCAACCATTCGGCGTATACTGTTACCCTCGTACTTTGGCCGAAACTACTCGCTGTGATTCCCTGTATGATTCCTTCTATGTTCGATCTGAAGAACCGAGTTGCGGTCATCTCTGGTGCCGCTCAAGGGCTGGGACAAGCCACTGCGTTGGCT
>JBJTAQ010000264.1:0-6702 GCA_046090945.1 Pirellula sp. | reverse complement strand
TGATTGGAATGAGGTTTCGTTGGGGGTGGCAAACATCGAGGACTGCGCCGCCAGAATCGTTGCGACAGTCGTCAGCACGCCAACGCGGAGCAAGTTTATTCTCGATTCCGGTAGCAAGACCCTTTCAAGCGACAGGAACTGTGTGGATGCCGAATCAGGGTTTGGGAAAGTGATCGAGTATCCCGAGGCCAAGGTGACACGACTGAGCGAGGAGCATGGCGAAGTGGTATTCTCAGAGAACTATTCAGGAGCACGACCGAGGGTGGGTGATCGTGTATGGTTGATCCCAAACCACATCTGCGTCTGCGTGAATCTTCAAAACTCTTTCTTCCTGGCTGAAGGTGGTCGACTCGAAGAGTTGGCCGTCGAGGCGCGAGGAATGCTGGTCTAGAATGAAGGTTTCGATATTAGTCCCAGCCTATAACGAGCAAGCGACCATCGGGATCGTTTTGCGCAAGCTTATGGATGTCGATTTAACGGATAGAAAAATCCGACCGAAGGTCGACAAAGAGATTATTGTCGTCGACGATGGTTCGACCGATGGGACTTGCAAGACGGTCGAAACCATCCTGCAAAACGATCCGATTGCCAGAGATCAGATCCGATTGATTCGGCAACCGAGAAACATGGGCAAGACGGCTGCAATTGCTACGGCAATCGATGCGGCAAGCGGCGAGGTATTGATCATACAAGATGCGGATCTTGAGTACGATCCGAAAGAGATACCAGGAGTCTTGTACCCCATCTTTGAGAACTGGGCCGATGTGGTCTATGGAAGTCGATTTCTAGTCAAAAAAGCATCAAGAGTCTTGTACTTCTACCACTATGTCGCCAACAAGTTTCTGACCTTGCTGAGCAATTTGCTTACTAATCGCAACATGTCGGATATCGAGACTTGTTACAAGGCATTCCGGCGCGAGGTGATCGCACCGTTGGAATTGACCAGCAAGGGCTTTGGGATGGAGGTGGAAATCACCGCCATGGTTTGTAAAACCCGAGCGAGAACCTACGAAGTCCCGATTTCTTATTACGGAAGAACCTACGACGAGGGCAAGAAAATTGGAGTGCGCGACGGAATCGCAGCGATTTGGTATATCCTATATTACAATTTGATCCATCCGTTGACCGCGAGTGGTCAATCCTACATTCAAACCGTGAATCGATCGCTCAGGGAACTGCATGCAAGTGTGACTCCTGGAGAGGTGGATCACCCCTCTAATTGAACCTGAACGCAATTAAAAATGAAGTTTGTATCCTGCCGACAAGACTGGGTCGCCGACCCGTGTGACGCTATGGTTGTAGCGTTGGACGAAGACTGGGCGCGTCGTACAGAGTTTCAGGCGATCGACCGCGCTAGCTCCGGATGGTTCGGACGTGTCATGCATAGCGGCGAGGTTTCGACCAAGCCCAATAAAGTTTCGGTGTTGATCGCTCCACCTGGGTTGCCGTCGAGTGTTCTGGCGGTCGTCGGCCTGGGCAGTAGTATGTCGGCGACTTGCAACACCCACTTCCGCGCCGCCGGGGCAGCAATGAGAGCCCTGGCAACCAAGCAGCGATCCGTGGTGCGATTCGTTGGGTTTGGGAATTCGCCGCTGGAGACAAGAGCGGCGATCACCGGGGCGATCGTTGGCGCGATGGGTCAGGACCTTTACAAAAGCGAGAAAACCACATTCGCACCAGCAACAGTCCAATGGGTGGGGGCCAACGACTCACAAATCCGCGCAGGGGAGATCATCGGTGAGTCGGTCAATCTAGCCCGCACCATGATCAACCAACCCCCCAACTTGATGTATCCTCAAACCTTCGCCCATCGGGCCAACGAGGTTGCCAACGACGCAGGCTTTTCGGTAGAGGTCTGGGACAAAGATCGCCTCGAACAGGAACGCTGTGGTGCGCTGCTGGCCGTAGCTCGAGGTTCGGTCCGAGAGCCTAGGCTTTTGATTTTTCGCTACCAAGGTTCAACGCCCGACTCGGAGCCGTTAGCGTTAGTGGGGAAAGGAGTGACATTCGACTCTGGCGGATATTCGCTAAAACCTACCGATGGGATGTTGACCATGAAATGCGATATGGCAGGTGCTGCGACGGTGCTTGCAATCTTCAATGCGATCGCCAAGCTCAAGGTCCGCAGAAACGTCATCGGTGTCGTTGGACTGGTCGAAAATCTCGTCTCCGGTGATGCATTTAAACTTGGCGATATTCTCACGGCCCGCAGCGGCAAGACGATCGAGATCCACAATACCGATGCCGAGGGGCGTTTGGTGCTTGCCGATTGCCTCAACGTCGCCTTGCAGGAAAACCCGACGCAGATCATCGATTTTGCAACGCTTACCGGTGCCTGTGTGGTGGCCCTCGGGAACGATGTGGCAGGTCTGATGAGCAACAACACGCAGCTGCAAGTCGACGTCCAGTCCTTCACCGAGAAATGCGGCGAGTACACTTGGCCTCTCCCGATGCACTCTTTTTACGCAGAGCAGATCGCGGGAAAAGTCGCCGATATCAAGAACATGGGAGAGGGGCGTTGGGGCGGAGCGATCACTGCAGCGAAATTCCTCGAAGAATTCGTCCAATCGCGTCCTTGGGCCCATCTGGATATCGCCGGGCCAGCGTACTTGGATTCACCCAAACCCTGGTGCGACGCAGGTGGCACCGGGTTCCTGGTTCGTTCGTTTGCCGAGTGGCTTTTGGCATGACCAACGAAGACCAAGAAGCTCAGCAGGAGGATCAAAGCGGTTCGATTTGGCGGCAGTACCACGAACTAGCCGAGTTGGCAGGCTCGCTTGCACACGAAATCAAGAATCCGCTTTCGGTCATCCACATGAACGCGGATCTGCTGAGCGAGGAACTCCACGAGAGCCAATGGACGGGAAAACGACGTGCGATCTCGAAGGTCGAGATGATCAAGCAGCAGTGCCATCGCATGGAGAACCTCCTTCGAGATTTCCTGCGGTTTGCTCGCATGCAAGATATGGAACTGACACTAGGTTCGCTCAATGAGCAGATCTCATCGGTTCTCAATCTATTCCAACCTCAAGCTGATAAACAAGGAGTCCGCTTGGAGCGTTTTTTGGATTCGAATCTACCAAACATCCGTCTGAATGGGTCCTCGCTCCAAGCTGCATTGATCAATCTAGTGAAAAATTCGCTCGAAGCGATGCCCGATGGTGGAGAGCTCCTCATCAGAACCTATGTGATTCCAAATGGTGTAGCGATCGACATGATCGATACCGGGTGCGGCATGGATGAGACCACCGCCATGAGAATGTTCGAACCTTTCTATTCAACCAAACCAGAGGGTTCTGGATTGGGCTTGCCTACCACACGCAAGATCATCGAAGCTCACGGTGGGCGTATCGGCGTTCAGAGCGAAGTCGGGCGCGGTACTAAGTTTGTGCTGGAGTTTCCCACACCGGTACGTATCGCTTGAAGGCTAGATCTCTAGGGACCTCGGCGCAGGAGCCACAGAATCGGACTTGCAGGATTGTTCTGGTCGAACAACCGCTCGGAGGTAAAAAGCTCCGTCCTTTGATCAATCCAGGTTTCGACGGCGAGGCTCTCTTGGAGCCCATCGGGGTGTCCGACGTAGGCCAAAATCGATAGCATTGAATTGCTGGAAAGCATCGCTTCGAGCGCATCGAGAGCCCGGATTGTAGAGTGTGATTTCGTAACGATTGACTTGTCGGAATGAGGCAGATATCCCAGATTGAGCATTGCACAGGAAACCCTCCCATAGTGCTCCTTGGGGATATGCTCTGCAAGGTTTGCATGATCGGCTTGGATGCATGTAACACGCGCTGAGAATCCTGCGTCTGCCACTCTTTGGCTGGTCCTAGCAATGGCATCGGCCTGTAAATCAAAAGCGTAAACATGACCTAAAGGACCGACGCGCTGAGCCAAGAACAACGTATCGAACCCGTTGCCTGCGGTCGCATCGATCGCGATCGATGACTGGGTGATCCAAGGTCGACAACGACTCTGTGCTTCAAGCGTAAAGTGCATCTTGCGAATTTAGCTCCCACGAGGATACGAACCTAGGATATCCAGTCGCAAAGCATGTTCGTTGAGTGTCGCGATCGCTTTGGAGAGCGATGGCTGATCGGTGTGCCCATCGAGTTCGACAAAAAAGTAGTATTCGTTCGGAGTTCCTGGTACCGGCAGCGACTCAATCCAGGTCAAGTTGATTTGGTTATCCTTGAATAGCAGCATGGCATCGGCCAATGCCCCGGGTTGGTGGGGAACCTGAAACAGAAGCGAAGTCTTGTCCTTGCCCGTGGGCTTGGGTTGGTCTGTTCCGATGATTGCAAAGCGAGTCGCGTTGTTCGGATCGTCTTCGATCGATTCACAAACCATCGGGAGCGAGTACTCCAGAGCTGCCTCGAGGGAGGCTATGGCCGCCGCTCCGAGCTCTTGCTTGGCGACCTTGGCCGCCTGCGCAGTACTAGCCACCTCAATACGCTGGGCATCGGGTAGGTGCTCCGAGAGCCATCTTCGGCATTGAGAAAGAGCTTGAGGTTTGCTGTATACCTTGACAATACTCGATCGATCCGAATTGGAGAGCAAGTTGTGATGAATCGGCAAAAGGACCTCGCCACAGATTCGAATCGGACGTTGGATGAAGTTTGCCATGGTGTCGACGATCCGACCGTCGGTGCTGTTCTCGATCGGCACGACCCCATATCGCGATTGGCCCCTCTGGACCTCTTCGAAGACTGCTGCGATCGAGGCGACCGGATGGAGCGCCTGGGTGGTGCCAAAGTACTTGCGTGCCGCAGCGTGGCTGTAGGAATGCTGCGGGCCAAGATAAGCCACTCCTAGAGCTTTGGAAAACAGACCCCGAGCCAGGTCCTCTTGACCAGCAAGCTTTTCCCACAACTCCGCGCGTTGCTCGAGCAAATCTGCAATACGCTGGTCGATTTCCTGGAGTCGCACCAGGATTTCCTTGGATTCCTCAGAAGCTTCAGAATGTTGATCAGAGTTCGGCATTTCCAAAAGGTTTTCTGTCAATTTGACTGAGAAGCAACCAGTGGCGAATCATTCAGCAAACGCCACAAACCCCAAATTTACGTGTAAACCTTTACTTTGCATAGGGTTATGCCATTTTCAAAGGGCTTTACTAGGCCTTTGGCACAAGGATTGCTCACGGAGCGTTTTGTCCATCGATCCGGCCACCTAGGGTCTTGGATCATCAGCAATCCCATTCATTTAAAGGCTTCAGGGTAACGGAGAGAACCACCATGGCATCAGGCGAAAAGATCATCGGAATCGATTTGGGGACCACCAACTCGGTGGTCGCGGTCATGGAGGGGGCCGAGGTGAAGGTGATTCCGAATGCCGAGGGAAATCGCCTGACCCCGAGCGTTGTAGCGTTTAATGACAAAAGTGAAACCATCGTAGGGGACCCGGCCCGTCGCCAAGCGGTCGTGAATCCTCGACGAACGATCTATTCCGTCAAACGGTTCATGGGCCGTCGGCACTCCGAGGTAGAATCCGAGGAGAAGATCGTTCCGTATCAAGTCATTGGCGGAGCCAACGAGTACGTCAAGGTTCAGATCGGGGATCAACAATTCACCCCCCAAGAGATCTCGGCCAAGGTGCTTCGGAAACTCAAGGAAGCGGCCGAGTCTTATCTTGGTCACCGAGTGTCCAAGGCGGTCATCACCGTCCCGGCGTACTTCAATGACGCGCAGAGGCAAGCGACTAAGGATGCTGGTCAGATCGCTGGACTTGAAGTGGCCCGTATCATCAATGAGCCGACTGCCGCCGCTTTGGCTTATGGTCTAGACAAAAGTAAAGACCAGAAAATCGTGGTCTTTGACCTCGGGGGTGGTACGTTTGACGTCTCTGTGCTTGAAGTTGCCCACAACAACGATGGTGAGGCTGGCAGCAAGATCTTCGAAGTCATCAGCACCAATGGCGATACTCACCTTGGCGGAGACGATTTCGACCAAGCCCTCTTGAACCACGTTGCTTCGATGTTCCAGCGCGAAAACGGGATCGATCTCCGCAAGGACCCTATGTCCTTGCAGCGGCTGCAGGAAGCTTGTGAGAAGGCCAAGAAGGAACTCAGCTCTCTGCCCCAGACCGACATCAATCTGCCCTTCATCACCGCCGACGCAACCGGTCCAAAGCACTTGTTGACAACCATCACTCGCAGTACCTTCGAAGGTTTGATCGATCCGCTCATCGATCGATGCCGCCAGCCAGTTCTTCAAGCCTTGCAGGATGCTAAACTTCGTCCTGCGGAGATCGACGAAGTCGTATTGGTCGGTGGTTCGACCCGGGTTCCGAAAGTTCGTGAGTTGGTCAAGGGGATCTTTGGCAAGGAGCCTCACCAAGGGGTCAATCCCGACGAAGTGGTTGCCGTCGGTGCCGCGATCCAAGGAAGCGTTCTCTCGGGTGAACGCAAGGATGTTCTTCTCTTGGACGTAACTCCACTGACGTTGGGTATTGAGACCGAAGGTGGGATTCTCACTCCGTTGATCGAACGCAACACCACGATTCCTGTCGAGAAGAAGCAAACTTTCTCAACCGCGGCCGACGGCCAAACCGCAGTGACCGTGAGTGTTTTCCAAGGTGAACGCAAGATGGCGATCCACAATCGACTCCTTGGTCAGTTCAATCTTGAAGGGATCGACGCAGCCCCCCGAGGGGTTCCTCAGATCGAAGTCAAATTCGACATCGATCAAAACGGGATTTTGAATGTCT
>JBJTAQ010000263.1:0-2065 GCA_046090945.1 Pirellula sp. | reverse complement strand
CAAAAACTCGGTCTACCCCAAGGTCGAGTCCCGAAACTTTACAAACCGACCATTCCACCGCCACCGGATCAGCGGGTCGATGCCAAGGGGAATCCGATCGAGATCGAGATCTGCAAAAAATGCAACGGCCGAGGCTACTTCGGACGCATGGCGTTGTTTGAACTCCTGGTGATCGACGATCAAGTTCGCAAGGCTGTCGCGCAGATGATCGACAAGCCGGATGATTTGCGAAAGTTCCTCAAGCAGTCCGGTCACTCCAGCTTCTTTGAAGAAGGTGTTTTGGCCGGGGCACTTGGCCAAACCAGTCTCGAAGAAGTCCAAAGGATCTTGCAAGCGAAGTAAAGCAAAGGGTGGGGGGGTGAGTTATGTTTTGGCGAGTTGGATTTGCGGTTGGGGTGGTAGTCTGGGGTTTGGCGCTGGGATGGGCCGAGGCTCAAGCTCAGCAGACTGGTGAGAAGCGAAGCATGTTCGCCGCCGATTATCAGAAAAAGGTGGCAGCAGTGCTCGATTCGGACAGCAAGCCGCGGTGGACGATCCCCATCCGAGATATCCATGACGCACAGCCGCTGAGTGACGGCGGCTGGTTGGTCCAAACCTCATTTGGAAACGTCGTCGAACTTGATGCACAAGGCAAAGAGGTATGGAAATTTGATGCCGGTAAAACGGATGCGGGTGGTCCGATCGAGATCCACGCGTTTCGTCGGTTGCCCAACGGCTTGACGATGATCGCTCAGAGCGGTGCGGCAAGGATCATCGAGGTCGATAAGTCGAACAAGATCATTCACAGTATTCCTTTGACGGTACCGAATCCGGACCCCCATCGCGATACACGCTTGGTGCGGCCTACTCCGAGCGGCAACTACCTGGTCGCTCATGAGGCTCTCGGATTGGCTCGCGAGTATGATCGGACTGGCAAGATTGTTTGGGAGTACAATGTCGGATCCAAACTTTATGCGGCAGTTCGACTGGCCAACGGCAACACGCTGATTGGAACCGGCGATGGACATCGGGTTATCGAGGTCAATGCGAACAAAGAAGTTGTTTGGGAGCTTAAGCAGGGTGACATCCCGGGAGTGACGCTCGCTTGGATCACGATGGTTGAGCGGTTGGACAACGGAAACACTTGGATTGTCAACTGCCATGCTGGTCCGGAGAACCCTCAAGTCATCGAGGTCTCGCCTGAGAAAAAAATGGTTTGGAGTTTCAAGGACTTCGATCGCTTCGGCAATGCCTTGCCTGTGGCCGTCCCACTATCGAAGTAAGCGGTTTTGACCGCTAGCGTTGCAACGATCGTAGAACAGGCCTCCGGGCCCGTCAGTACTCGGCAGCCAATCGGTCACCCGCGGGTCAGAGCCCCGCGCTACGGATGGATGGTCGGCAGCAACGAGTGTTGCAACGATCGTAGAACGGGCCTCCGGGCCCGTCAGTAATCGGCAGCCAATCAGGCACCCGCGGGGTCGGAGCCCCGCGCTACGGACCCTTAGGTTGCTCGAATCCTAAATGCGGCGGGATTCGAGCTGGGTGACGACCCAGTTGGCCAACTGTCCCGGTAGCGGAAATCTCAAGAGCAACACCAAGAGTAATATTCCCGGTACGAGGATAAACCACTTGGGTACTACGGCAGCCGCTGTGAATGCGAGAGCTGAGAAAATGATTCCTGATTCGAGCATCGCGCAACCGACGATGTGCGAGACTTGGTAGATGCCCGCCAGTTGCCCCGTCGCATACTCGACAGAACCGGTTTTCGAAGCGCGCATCAGAGCCGGAACAATGAACGAAGGGACTACTGGCAACATCGCCACGATCAAAAACAACCAAGGAACCGGCGCATCGTTTCCGCCGATCCTTGGATTCTGGAAGTAGAAAATCGCTACGATAACCGATGCTCCCAGCAGCAAGTTCAAATGGATGATTTGCAGGATCCTCTCGCTGGGCTTCAACTCCTGGCCCAACGCTTCGATCTGGTCGCGAGTTAATTCGCCTGAGGTCGACTGCATGCTTAGCCCTCTTCGTCGCCACGGAGTTTGGCAAGCACACTGAAGTCTTCGAGCGTCGATGTGTCTTG
>JBJTAQ010000262.1:0-1208 GCA_046090945.1 Pirellula sp. | reverse complement strand
GAGCCTCATACCACAGCTAGGCCCTGCGGGCCGACACATGTAGAGTTATGAGATGCTTTTCAAAGAGTGAATGGTTCGCTTAGATATGTCAGCCCTTCGGGCTTTTCAAATCTAGGTTGATCTTTGACCGGTGGTTACCACCACCGGCAGAGGATATGTCAGCCCTTCGGGCTTGGATTAATCCCCAGAGGATCAAGCGAGATGATTTGGAGTAGGATAGAACGATCTATCTTTTGAGTAGAATACTCAAATTGGATGTTTACAATTCAGCGCACTGGCGGGGAGCCAGGAACACGTTTTACCAACGATTCGCTTGATAGACCGACAATAGCGAAGGCCGGACTCGAACCGGCGACACACGGCTTATGAAGCCGTTGCTCTAACCGACTGAGCTACTTCGCCAAACCACTGCTATTACGATAAACGGACTCAAACCTTGTGGCAAGCCTTGTTTTAACGCAAGAACTTGGGATAGACGCCCCGATTCAATGATTCGATGTGCCGCTATGGTCCTTCAATCGATCCACACCCATGCCTTATTTAGGGTGCTCTTGGCCGATGAACTCCGAGACCGATTGGCTCGGTTTGTCGGATTTCCCACCCCATCCCTCGGTCCAAGACGAATACCAGCTTTTCTTGGCCGGCCTCATCGGTGACTCGGGCTTGGGGTCCGGGAACGGGTCGAGCCACGAGGCGGTCGTCGCCCAAGCACGCTTGGTCGATGCCCACATCCGCTGCGAATAGGTCTTGTTATCCCTCCGGTAACTGCTGACGGGCCCCCGAGTCTTGGGCTTACTCGCCCCACTCCACCACGAGCTCCAACTGCCATTTGAAAACTTGGGCTTGGTTTTGCTTCCCTTCGACGCGATCCATTCCAACCACTCGGGCTGCTGCTCGAATACCGATGCGACTCGGCCAGCCGAAGGGTCTCCGCCAAGGTCCGATCGACCCGTCTGGCTCCCAGCATTTGCAAGTACATTGACATCCTGGGCCATCGTCTGTTGGGCCAAACCCTCCCAGGCGATCAAGCTGGATACCAAAAGCAACAGCAGCCTAAACCAACCGTTTTTTCTTGAAGTTTCCACAGACGCCTCGTCGCAAATGCAGTTTTTTGGGAATTTTTGTTGCAAAAAAGCCACCCTTTGGGCAACTCAATCAAATACCAAGAAAATCCCCCCTGCGTCTAGATGGAATCGCCCGTGGCTTGT
>JBJTAQ010000261.1:0-1456 GCA_046090945.1 Pirellula sp. | reverse complement strand
ATGTTATCATTGATGTCCTCTGGTGGTTTACGATGCCATATTATTGTTGAGGTGTGTGTGGCCAGACAGGTTTGCTCAAGTTGCAGTGGTCCCCCGGTCTGATTGATTTGGTGGTTGGGGCGTGCTGGCTCGGGGGCGTTTTAGCGGTATTCCAAGCGGTCGGGCTAGTGCTGCGTCGTTGCTACATGCAGGCCCAGCGTCGATTCATCGAGCGGGCGGTTCTATCGAAACCTAAACTGGAGTGGGAAGAGGACGACTCACAAGACGATGAAAGTCAGGAACAAGAGGAAGAAACCGTCCAAGAGCCCGTGAAGAAATCTTGGTTGCCTTGGCGAAGATCCCGCGACGATGAATCCTCCGAGAAGACTAGCGATCGGGATGAGGAGCAGGATCGGAGCGTTTCATCTTCCAGTAAAAAGGTAGACGAGGAATCCAAAGAGCCGAAGCGACCGATGCGTCTCTTTGGGCTATTCCCTCATCGAGTCGAACGCAACGAACAACTCGGCGAAACTGAACCCCTGAGGATTGAGGATCAAGTCCCTGTCGATCAGGGGCTGACCAAGAAATCCGGTTGGTTTACCAAACGCGAAACTACCAAAAACGAAACTACCAACAAAGAAACTACCAACAAAGAAACTACCAAGAAAGAAACGGTCGATGAAGAAACTTCGAAGCGTTCTTGGTTCGGCTCGATGATGCGCAAGAAGACCGAGGCGGGGAGAACAACCGAGGTGCCTGCATCGACTGAGGCAAAGAATTCCAAATCCGTAGATGCAAAGCAAGCTCCCAAGGAATCGCAAGTTCAAGAGTCCGGGATGAAAAAGAGTTGGTTTGCACTTGGGAGGAAGAACGCCGGCGTTGCCAATTCTCAAGAAAAGTCGGCTGAGGTGAAGCCTGCCTCCGCAACGCCTAGCTCCTCACCACTGAAAGCAAAGACCAAAGAACCGGAGATGGTCGAAGCCTTTGAGATCCTTGATGAAGAGAGTCCCAAGAAAGGAAAGCTTGTTAAAAAACTCTTTGGTTGGTTCGATGGATTGAAACTGAAACCACCCAAGGATAGCGCCACAACCGCAACCTCTACGGCAGCGAAATCCGCGCCTGAATCGAGCAACCAGACCAGCAGTGCAGCTAGTTCTGCAACGAACAAGCCGCAGCAGCCATCGACGGACTACGAAGACGACGATTCCGAGGAAGACAACAGTGATTATCGCCACTTGAGCAAAGCTGAGCGCAAGCGTTTGCGAAGGCAGCAAAACGATCGCGGGGCAGCTTAATTAATCTCTTAAGAACCAGATCCGAGGAATGTTTCGAGCAGGGGTTTGAGACGATCTGCATAAACCGCGTATCCAGCCGGCGAAAGATGGATATTGTCTGCCGTATACAAATCCCTCTTCAATGAGCCGTCTTGATTGATAAAGTCGTTCGTCAGATCAAGCACCTTTACTTGCGGGTCGCT
>JBJTAQ010000260.1:0-2350 GCA_046090945.1 Pirellula sp. | reverse complement strand
CTTCCATGCACCAGAAGCAACCACCACCAAAGACCGCTACGGCTTTCTTGGCCTCGATCGGCTTGGCTGATTCTCGGTTTGCTGCTGTCGGTTGATCTTGTGCATGGCACGGAACCAGAGAGTTCATCAGCCCGGCTATAGTGCAGAATAAAATCAAAGTTGTCGTGCAGATGCGAGGGCACCTACGAACAAAAGGATGGTCCGCGTTGTGTTTCATAGCTTGGCCTTGCCGATTAGGTCTCAAATCAATGGATGCTAAAGAAGAACCTCGTCAGGTGGTAAAAAATAGGGGCGGAAAAACATAGCGAGTCGATGCGATCCAAAACGCCGGCATGTCCCATGACGAGCGTGCCATAATCCCTTACACCCCGATCCCGCTTGATCGCACTCATCGTCATGCCACCCAAAAAACCGAGGAACGAAATCACCATCGCCATCAACGCTGCTTGCCAGGGCGTAAACGGAGTAACCCAGTAGATCAGAGCACCGAAGATGCCGCTGGAAAGAGTCCCACCCAAAACCCCCTCCCAACTTCGCGAACTACTGATCTCGGGAGCTACGACATGGTTGCGGCGCAAGTAACTCCAGATCCATTGCAAAACGTCCGAAAGCTGAGTGATCAGCACAAAGAAAAACAGCAAGCCAGAGCGTGAGCCTTCCCAAGCCGTCCCGTCGGAATGAATCAAGTTCAGGTCCAGCAGAGCCGGTGCGTGAGAAAGACAGTAGACACAAATCAAAAGCCCCGCTTGGATCTGCGCCGATCGCTCCAAAAAGCGCTTGTGATCCCCCGCAATCGCAATCCGTGCTGGGATGAATAGAGAAGCATAAACTGGAATCATAACACTATAGATTTCGTAAAAATCGATCTTATGACCCCAGAAGCTCAGCCCCGATTGCGAAAGCCCAATCAGTAAATACTGCAGCGGCGTGAAAACCACCAAACTCCAGAAAAGAGCGCGGTGATCCCCGCGGCGGGTCGGTGTCATCGTGATGAACTCACGGAATGCCCAGAAGGAAACTAAACCAAACAGAATAATCGTTCCAACCCTATGGAGAAACATGCCGGAGATGAGGATCGCGAACATCAACCACCAAGCCCAAAGACGTTGCACGAAACGCTGAATCAGCGCAGGGTTGATCGAAGGGGTCGACTGATTGCTAAGATTGCGAGCGACGATCGAGGCAACCGCAAGCACCCCCAGAACCACACTAGCTAGAATGATGGTTGGAAGATCAAGGCCGGTAAGGCTCTGGGAAGGATCGAGCATTGCGGAATCGGATGGAGTCTGAGAAACTGAGGGTCTTACGCTGTCCAGGACAGCCTTATTTTAGCAGGAATTCCCCAGCTCGGCAGGTCTTTTAAATCGAACCATGCACATCCGGATCGGAACCCGACAGAGCGCCTTGGCTCTGTGGCAAGCGAATTTCGTCGCCGCAAGGCTTCGCGAAGCTGGTCACGAAGTCGAACTGATCAAGATCTCTACCTCGGGCGATACCATCGCTCTGCCGCTTGGCCAAGCTGGTGGAACCGGACTGTTTACCAAGGAGATTCAGCATGCGCTGCTCGACCATCGATGCGATGTGGCCGTGCATAGCTTGAAGGATCTGCCGACACAACCGATCTCTGGTTTGAGCCTTGCAGCCGTGCCAACCCGAGAAGACCCTCGGGATTGCCTCGTTGCCAACGAATACCAATCGATCGATCAACTACCGATCGGTTGCGTCGTAGGTACCGGCTCCCCTCGCCGCCGAGCTCAACTGATGCACCTGCGATCCGATCTTGAAATACGGGATATTCGCGGGAATGTAGACACGCGATTGAGCAAACTCAAGGCCGGGGATTACGACGCAATCGTGCTGGCTACCGCTGGCCTGAATCGCCTCGGACTAGCCCATGCGATCTCGACCCCATTGTCCTTGGAAACCATGCTCCCTGCGGTCGGACAAGGTGCTTTGGGGCTAGAAACCCGTGCAGAAGACACCGAATCTCAACGCGCACTCCAAATTCTCGACGATCCGGTCTCTCACGTTTGCGTTCGGGCCGAACGCGAAGTTTTGCGACTGCTTCAAGCTGGATGTCTAGCACCTGTCGCATCGCATGCGTCGATTGTAGGGGATATGCTAGTCTTGCGGGCCAAAGTGTTTTCGGCCGACGCATCGACAATGATCAGCACGACCGTCCGACACCAAGTCCTTATCAATGAGGACTCTCGCAAGGATCAAACTCCCGAGGCACTCGCTCGGTATGCCTCCGAGAAACTCGTGTCCCAGGGTGCTGATCAATTGATCAGTCCGATCGATGATCCGACCGATCGATGATCCGACCGATGAGTCCGATCAGTCCGATCGA
>JBJTAQ010000259.1:0-2897 GCA_046090945.1 Pirellula sp. | reverse complement strand
GCGGATCGGGTTCCAGATGAACACTAGCCAGGGTGCAGGTGGGATGGGTCAGGTCTACCGAGCCCGCCATCGGACGATGGAACGTGAGGTTGCGATCAAGGTATTGCCTCGACGCCTGTCATCGGATCCGATGGCTGTGGAGCGTTTTTACGCAGAGGTTCGGGCACAGGGTAAGCTGATGCATCCGAATATTGTCACGGCGTTTGACGCCGGTTGCCATCGCACCCGATCCAACACCGTGCATTACTTGGTCATGGAGTTGATCCAAGGTGAATCGCTTGCGCATCGCGTTAGTATCCAAGGCCCGATGAGTGCATCGGATGCGATCAAGGTGATCGAACAAGCCGCTGTGGCTTTGGAGTACGCGCATGGCTTGGGGATCGTTCATCGGGACATCAAGCCTGGGAACATGATGCTCACCCATCAAGGGATGCTGAAAATTCTGGATTTCGGATTGGCGGTATTCAAGGACTTTGGTGGCCCGAGTGATATCACCAAGAGTCAGCTGTTGGGGACTGTCGAGTACATGTCCCCCGAGCAGATCAACACACCGGATTTGGTCGATCATCGCACCGATTTATATTCGCTGGGTGCGACGCTGTTTTATTTGCTCATCGGCAGGCCAATGTTCACTGGGGAACTGATGCAAACGGCGCTAGCTCAACTGCGTCGCGCTCCACCGGCACTGGTGGAACTTCGGAGCGACTTGGACCAGCGGATCGATTCGATCTTTCAGTGGTTGGTCGTCAAAGATGTCGTCGATCGTTGTCCGTCGGCTCGCCATCTGCTCGAGAAGCTCTACGAGCTGAATCTGATCGAACGACCTAGTGCGTCGATATCGGGTCGCAAAAGCGACTTTCGCGAGGTCATCCTCAGGGAGAGACCGACGAGCATAGGCCAAGGGACCTCGACCTCACGGAAATCGTTTGGTCCATTCGGGATCGATCTGGGATTGATCCATTCGCGATCTAGCTATGTCAATAGCGAGTTCAAAATCGAGCAAGTTCCGCTCGATGGCGATGTTCTTGAGTTGCGAAATATGGTTTTTAGCGATGAAGGGGTCGTGCGGATCGGATCGGCTGCTGCCGAGCAGCGTGTGGCACATCCCGAACAGATCTTCTATGGGTTCCAGCGCTGGTACGGTCTGCCGATGCTCGAGAAGCCTTTTGGCGGCAGGCGGGTACCGCCGGAAGTTCTCGTGGCAAGCATTCTGCGGCAGATGGTTCACAAAACCCGGCAAAAATATCCGAGCGCCTCGCATGCGGTCGTGACCGTCCCGGGGTGCTATGATCAAATGCATCGGCAAAGCACGAAAATTGCCTGCGGCATCGCCGGCTTGGAAGTCCTCCAATTGCTCGATAAGCCGCTGGCTGCAGCATTGGCTCACTGCGAGATCGAAGCCCGATTGGCGCAGGCTCGTGGGGACACCGAGTACCAAAAGAACATTTTGGTTGTGATGCTCAGCGGCAGCGCCTGCGAAGCATCGGTGGTTCGATCCACGACCAACCGCGTCGAAACCTTGGGCTCTTTTGGCGATTGGAGGCGAGGCACCGTTCGATGGTACGATGTGGCGACCAAGCGTTTGGCGGGAATGATCGAGAAAAAACACGGTGTCAGTGCGCGCGAAAACCTTGGCCTAGCATCGCAACTGCAGCGCACCATGGAACGCGCTTTCGAACGCTTGCGACAGTCTCCAAAAGTCCCGTTCATCGTCGAACTGCAAAAGGGGAGGTTCGAAGGTTCTCTCGAGCGGGATCGGATCGCCGAATGGGTCGATGATCTGGTGCTCGATTGCGAAGTCTTCGCCAAAGAGGCGATCTCGCGAGCTAGCGTGGATCCTCGTCAAATCGAAACGTTGATTCTCATCGGCGATATCCGCTGGCTCCCGATCCTTCAGACGCGGATCACCGCGATGGTCCATCCCAAAGCCAAGATCGTACCGATGGGATCGACCGAATTGGCACGTGGGGCAGCCGTTCAAGCTCGGCATCTGATGCCACCGCTAGATGCGAAAAATCCGCTGGCTTACGGCGCGTCGAGTTACGATTTGGGGTTGATCATCCAAGAACGCGACGGGAATGTCCATCCGCCCAAGGTCCTGATCGCTAGAGACACCCCGCTTGGCCAGCAGATCAGTCGAACGCTCCGATTCACGCGCGAGGGCAAGCAGCAACCGGTGCTGCAGTTCATCGAAGGGACACGCTTCGGAAGCATGAACTGGAATCGTTTGGCCAGCGTCGATCTACAGACTTGTTTCGAAGGTCGAAATACCGCCGACCCGCTCCAACTGAACCTCGAAACAGACAGCAATGGGATGCTCAACACTTCTATCACTTGGTTGGCAGGGAACAAGCAGTTGACAGTGCCGCCATTGGGTGTTCCAACGATGGATAGCCTGTCGATGCGTCACTGGCGAGATTGGCTCGAATCATTGATGATCGGTAGTGCCGATGTTGAAACGAACTAACTAGACCGGATTCGAGGAATTGCGGAGTCTTCGCTGGGATTACTACAAGTTTTCCATTATGATAGCGTTCGCAGTTGGTGTCGCACTCACGGAAAAAAGGATAGGAGTAACGGTTGGATGCTCGATACGGTTGAGATCCGCTACGGAAAAAGTGAACTGTCTGTCAGGCTCCCCAAGGGTTGCCATCCGGTCGTGGTACGAAAACCTCCGATGCCGCTCCTGGGAGATCCTAAGCAGGCGATTCAAGACGCCTTGAGGTCCGGGGTCGGCTCTGCATCCCTCGAGCATGTCGCCCGGGGGGCCTTGCGTGTATGCATTGTCATTTGCGATATCACTCGACCGGTCCCCAATGGTCCGATTCTGCGTGGGATCGTCCAAGAGCTTAACGCAGCCGGAGTTGCTAACTCACAGATCACGATTCTCATCGCTA
>JBJTAQ010000258.1:0-2269 GCA_046090945.1 Pirellula sp. | reverse complement strand
ATCCAAATCTGCAACCATTTTCCCGAGCTTAGAGCGACCGTTGTGGATCTACCTGCGGTTTGTGCGCTGGGACGCAAGCATGTTGAATCGTATGGGATGACACACCGTATCGATTTTCAGCCAGGTGATTTTCTCAAGGATCCATGGAGCGGTTTGTTTGATGTGATCACCTTCAAATCGGTGCTTCACGATTGGCCGGACCAGCACGCCAGGGTGTTGTTGCAGAAAGCTTGGGATCATCTGACCCATGGTGGTCGTTTGGTTGTTCTTGAAAGAGTGAACATTCCCGGTGGTCAAGTCCCATTGGGCTTTGGACAGTCTCAGGTTTGGATGTTTTGGAATCATTATCGGTCCCCTGGCTTTTACGAGTCGTTTGCCGCTGAGTATCTCAATACCCGGCCCGAGACCCGGATCATTCAGGCTGATATGCCTTGGATGGCACTGCAAATGGTTAAGGCGTCTAGTGAAGGACAGGGTAGCCGATGAGCAGCAGGTGGCTTAAACGTATCGCGTTGGTTTGTATGACGCCTGAAGTGGACACCCAGGAGCATGCGAGGGAAGAGTTACCGAGCTACGGGATTCATCGCATCCAAGCTGCGATTGTCGCAAACCCGGAGTTTGCGGACGCCGAGGTGCGCATATTCGATTTGGGGGCAGCGGATTCCGAGTCTTATGTTCGTGAACTGCTTAGTTTTCAACCTCAATTGATTGGTTATTCGCTGTTTGTTTGGTCGACGGATTGCTTAGTCGACGTAGCCCGAAGTATCCGAGAGAAGCTTGCAACGGCCGTGCAAGTTTTTGGGGGACCATCGGCTAGGAGCGCGCTGCTGGATCTAAAACCTTACAGCCCTGCATGGCGGTACGCGGATGCTTTGGTCATCCGGGATGGCGAGGAGGCTTTTAATCAAATGGCGATGTTTTTGGATCAGTTGCAGGATAGATCCAAAGCGATCAAAGCGTTCGAAGCGATCCAGGGTGTAGAGATACCCACCCCCATCGGATGGTATCGAACTCCGCCACGCGTTGGGCACGGCAGTATGGACCATCTGCCATCCCCTTATCAGATGGGACTCATGCGCTACGGGGCATTCGGGTACATCGAAACGTTTCGCGGATGTCCGATGTCCTGTCGCTTTTGCGAGTGGGGTATGATGGACATCAGCCAAGGTTGCTTCTCGGAGGATTATTTGACACGGGAGTTGGAGGCCTTGGCAGGATTCGATCCGCAAGCGGTTTTCGATGTGGACTCTGGATTGAATCTTAATGCCCATGCGTTTCGCAATCTTGCGAATGCCGAAAAGAAGGTGGGGATTCTTAAAAAGACCGGTTTGTGGTGTGAAATTTATCCTTCGAAAATCAAGCCGGAGCACTTGGAGTTTCTCGATGCTTGTGGTCCTACTTATTTGGGCGTCGGTCTTCAGTCGATACAGCCCAGCGTTCTGAGCAACCAAAGCCGTCCTTTTGGTAAAGAGAATGTTGAAAATGCGATTCACCAGTTGAAGGGGATCGTTGAGTCAGTGGAGATACAAATCATCTTCGGACTTCCGACCGACACGCCCGCTGGTTTTCTAGAGACACTTGCCTTTGCACGCAGCCAAGGCGTTGGCGTACGCGTTTACCATTGCTTGGTTTTGCCGGATGCTTTGCTAACTCGAGGCAAGCCGGAGTGGTGCATGGAATTTTGTCCAAAAACGCTTTCGATGCATTCCTGCCTTGGGTGGACGCAGTCCGATATTCTGCAGATGAGAGAATACCTTGGCCAGGAGACTCGAAAATGCGGTGGAAAAGCTGGGCAATTTTGGTGGTCCTTTCCCAACCCAAACCGGCAATCAGACTCCTTGGCCAGTGGTTTTGCCATATGAGCAGTCGGTTGAGTTCCCGTCAGCGAGGCTTTGGGTCGTGATTGCCAAAAGAAGTGGTCGAAAGGTCTGTTTGGTAGGGCTGTACCCAAAGCGTGATCCAGCGATGCCGGAAAAGATATCGAACCATGGGCTACGTATGGTTGAAGCGACGCTTCGCGCAAGTGGAGTGGAGGATTTAGAAATCGAGGTGCTCGATTTGGTCGATGCAAGACCAGACGATCTTCTGGATGAAATTTTGGAAATCGACCCGGATATCGTTGGTTTTTCAGCCTACCTGTGGTCTTTTCCAACGTTCGATCGAGTTGCTAGAGAGTTGCGACAACAGGATGCATCGCGAGTGATTGTATTCGGAGGGCCATCTGCTAGGCCTGCTATGCTGAATCTAACTCCTTTCCATCCGCTCAGAG
>JBJTAQ010000257.1:0-3127 GCA_046090945.1 Pirellula sp. | reverse complement strand
TTGCCATCTTTGACTGCAAGGCTCTCGACGTACTCTGGGTTTGTCCCTCGCATCGTTAGGATATCACCACCAAAATATACCTTCGGTTGCTGAGCTGTTGCCATCGTCCATGACAAACCCAAAGCAACGCAAGTCGAACACAGACGCAAAAGATTTTTTCGATTCAAGATTGTGGGCTCCTGAGGGACTGGAATTCCAATTTTTACTTTATATTTCATGAGAGTACGCTGCGGAATGCTACCCGACGAAAACGGCGGTTAGTATTGCACTGAGTGAAATTACTTTACGGGCAAGTCCGGCACGAGAGTGGTTCGCACCCAATCTCTGTCATTTTCCGTTTGGCTGCGGCTGCAAGGCTTCTCTTTATAATAACCATGGAATAACCATGGAATAACCTCGGAGGAACGGAGGGTCACAGAGTTGAGTCACGTATAAACTCAGGTTGTAATGCCCGGGGTGGGAGTGTTTGGATTTGAATTGAAGTCGGCTAGTTCTCGGCGCAGGATACTCAGTGTGGTTTGCAGAAGTGTCACTGCTAGGGGGCCGATGAGGATGCCGATCGGTCCGAGAGCTTGGAGGCCGCCCAGGACGCTCAAAAGTGCGAGTAGGGGATGAAGCTGGCTTTGACCATGCAGGATGAGCATTTTGATCAGGTTGTCAATCGTACCGACGATAACCAGTGCATAGATTGCAAGGCCGATTGCGTTTGGGATTTTATCCTGATACAGAGCCATAAACAGTGCGACTGGTACCCAAACGATCGCCGTGCCGACGAATGGGATCAAGGCACAGACAATCGTCAGTGCGGTAAGCAAAAATGCCGATGGGGCACCCAGGAAGTAGTAAGCCAATCCGGCCGCGAGGCCTTGAGCAACCGCCGACAATATGGTTGCCAGCACGATGGCTCGCGATGTGCGATCGAATTCGGCTAAGAGTTCCTCTTCGTAGCGATTATCCAGGGGACTGAGTTCCATAAGCGTTCGAACCATCGCTGGTCCATCGCACAGGAAGAAATAGAGTGAGACCAGCAGGATTGTCAGCCCCACAAGCAGTTTGATCACAAAGGCGACCGACCCTCCTCCAAAACTGATCAGTTTTGGCTTGAGGTACGCTAATGCGTTATCGAGCGTCTGTCGAACTTGCTCCGTCGACGGATTTGCGATTTCCTTCAAAACACCTAGGATGCGTCCACCTAGAAGAGTCTCGCGTGAAGCTTGCCAACTCGCATTGACACTCCAGATCGATTCCTGAAGGTTGGTCAGATTCCCGGTATCCGAGGGGGCTAGTTTGTTCAATGCGTCATTCAACTGAGCCGAGGCGATTGCTGCTTCAAGAGTTTGGTCGATCAGTTCGGCCCGTGTTCGTGAAACATGATTCATCGAATTCGAATCGAGTCCATCGATCATATTCAGATGCGACTTGATCGTACCGGCTTGTTCTCGCAGGCTATCGAGTTTACCTGCAAGTGACTCCTGGTCTGGTTCATTTTTGAGGAACGCCGGCAATCCGGCACTTAGCTGCTGAATCTGGTCAAAGGAATCTTGGAGATAGGTCTCGATCTTTTGCTTGGCGTTGTTCTTGCCATTGGGCTTGGAATGATTGGCACCTTTTTCTTTCGCATGGGTCAGGATCGCTTTGGGGATCTCCTGTAGACGGAGTCGGATATCGGCGATATCGCCGGCCATGCGACCTTGGGGATCGGTGACTTCAGCATAGCTCGTCGATTCGGAGACCACTCTTTTGATTTCATCGAGCTTTGCGTCAATGGTTCGAAATTGGGGGGCAGCTGGTGACTCAAGATTCAGATACTTGTTCGATCGAAGTCGACTAAGGCCAAGCCGGATGTTGGATTCATTGAATTCATCAAGCAGTTTGACACCTTGGACTCCAGCCAGACCGATGATAATCCCTGTAGGTAGCAGGACGCTCGAAGCGATCAGCAAGGTGGTTAGCGATGCGGCTAGGTGGGTACGCCCCTTGACCTTCTTGAGCACCCAGCGATGCAGTGGTTGAAAGACCACCACCAAGACCACAGCGATGAAGACCGGGACAAAAAAGCCGATCATTACCTTGTAGAACAAGATCCCGATGAGTGCCAGTATCGCAAGCAGGACAGCAAAAGAGATATAGCGAGCCATGGGGACCGTGTTTAAGATGACAGTGTCGTAGAGAGCCCATGATTTTAACACACACCAAGAGATGATGCACGTACCGACGGAACCTCAAGAAAGTGGTTCGACCAGTCCTAACCTAGGACATCGCCGCTTTGCAAAGTTCGTTCTGCGGCGGGGAATCTTGGTTTGTGCCATTGTTTTCTTTATTTTAGCAGTGCGTAGGGCGGTGCATGAGTTACAGCGCACGGAGATCTCCATCCACTGGGAATCGATTCATTGGACCTACATCATCTTGAGCGTCCTTGCAGGAATGTTGGCGCTCATTCCCCCATGGATCGCTTGGCATGCAATCTTGAGAGACTTTGGCCAGAATGTCCTTTGGTCAGACTCGTTGGTGGCCTACTTGATGGGGCACTTGGGCAAGTATGTACCAGGCAAGGCGATGGCAGTGCTGCTGAGAGTCGGCGAGTTGCATCGTCACAAGGTCCCCATGGGGCAGGGGGTCTTGAGTGTCTTTATTGAGACGCTGACAGGCTTCGCCACAGGTGGCATCATGGGGGCATTGCTTTTGCAGTGGATCGATGCACCTAGTTGGTTGAAACTCTCGGCGTTAGCCTGTATCCCTGTTGCGATCTTGACTCTTTTGCCGCATCCTTTCCGCTGGATCTTGCGTCCCCTAGTCCAAACGCGTGTTGGCAAAAATGTCGCGACGGTGGTTCATACCATCGATGCTCGAATGATGTCGCGCACGGTTGCTTGGGCCGCTGTAGGTTGGATGTTGCAAGGCTTCGCACTTTGGTTCGTGCTGCAATCCCTGACGGATCTGCAACCCGAGTTGCTCTCCGAGTACTCCGAACTTTACGTCTTAACTGTGTGCATCGCGAGCATGGGTCTTGGGGGACTTGCAGGATTTCTGTCGATGCTCCCTGGAGGAGCCTTAGCCAGAGAACTGGCATCGATCGGTATCTTGATATCGATCCTGCCGCAACCGATAGCTCTGATTGCAACGGTCG
>JBJTAQ010000256.1:0-2598 GCA_046090945.1 Pirellula sp. | reverse complement strand
GAGTTGGTATGTGGGAAGCGATTCGAAGAGGCAAGCCGCTGGTTCTCCAGCAAGTCCATACGATACTAATGAATCACGGTTACGATGCAGATATTCTGCATGCTCCTCCCGGTGATTTGGGATCACCACCTTCCAGTCATGAGCCCACGACGGTTACCGAACCGATCGCCCAAGCCATCATCGCAAGGCTTTCAGCACGCTCTATCGACACCAATGCACTCTGTGCGGTCCGAGATGGTATGTGGCAAGCGATTCGAGCAGGAAATCCGCTGACGCTCGAGCAAGTTCACACGATCCTGGCCGAATACGGGTACGAATCAGACATCCTGCATTCAACTCCTCAGAGATAGAACAAGGGTTGATCGCTCGCCAACTCGACAGCTTCTTTTCCGACGATGATTAACCTACCACACTCCCGGGCTAATCGCATGAGCAGTTTGGTCGAGCCCCTGGGTCATCCAGTTCGCCGCCATAGCTTTTTGATCGAGCGTTCGACATTCTTCAGCCACCGCTTTCTCGGCTTGTATTGCACCGGAAGGGAACTGTGGATGCGAATAGATGCTGGTGCATTGCGAACCTCTTGATCAAGAATACTAAAAGTGCGGTGACATAGGTCTTGCCAAGTCACTCCGGAACCTCGGTTCTGCAAGGCTTTGGAGCGAAGTTCGTCATAGCGATCGCACAGAGTGTCCCAGGCTGCTGCGATGTCCGACGGACATTCTGGATCCACCCAGAGGATTGCCTCCGAACGCCTTTGAAAATGCTCTCGCAAGACAGGCAAGTCCGAGGCGATTACCGGCAATCCCTTCTCGATTGCTTCGTGAATCGGCAAACCCATTCCTTCGGCACGAGTCGGCATGATCAGTCCCATGGCATGGCTCATCAACGCTTCCGATTGCCAGTCCTCCACATAACCGAGAGCTCGGAAATCAGCCCCGGAACGCAACCCCCGATCTACGATCGTTTTATTGAGTCGATTGATGTAAGCATTCGGCGATCGGTCCATTTTGCCAATCCCCTCGGTACCGTAGCCACACAAGACCAACGGCACATCTTTACGCCGACGTTTACTCAGCGCGATCATCAACGCCAAGTGGTTTTTATGCTCGGAAACATTCGCCGGATACAGCAGATAAGGTCGGCCGTCGACTGGGTCAAAACTCTTCCCAAGCTCCTTGCTAGGAAAAGAATTCACACCAGAGCTCTGGCTGTCGGCAATATGCGGCAACACAAGGACTTTCTTTGCCAACTCGTTACCCACGATCTCTGAAAAACGGCGTTTTGTATAGTGCGAAGTCACGATCACACGCGAGTAGTTCGCGACGGTCTGGCTGATCGCTGACTCCATGCTCGTCAAAAAACTATCCGTGGTATGAACACCGTACGCGTCAAGCAGAATCGTATCGTGGTAAAGACAAACCGTGGGAACGGGAACCTGTGGAAATGCGACACCATGCGGCCAAAACATGTAGACCACATCCTCGTCCCGAAACACCGATTCAATCGGTTGCCCGGAATCGACCTGAACGAGCTTTATTTTCGCAGAAAACTGATCTGGTTTGATCCACTTCTCATAGTCCCTGTGCAACGCGGCTGTAACTTGGGTCACTCCCGAGTGCTGCCCCAATTGATCCAGAAGATTTACAAGTAGCGAATATCCGCCACCGAGGACATACGTCGGATGCCAAAATAAAATCCTCATCGCACTCTCCCTAACGCATGAGGAAGAAAGTTCTTCCTCCATTGCTGTTTGCAGTATTCGGAGTCAAACGGCTCGATGATCTTTCGCTGAGCCTGCCGAATGCGGTCTCGCAACGAAACGTCACCCGCAAGCAGCTTCCCTATTTTTTCGCGGGCTTGTTCGTAGGTACGGCATAGCCCCGGTTGATCCGATCCACCGCATTTTTCAAGCAATCCGCCCCCCATGAAAATCAGTGGCATCCCCGACACCACGGCTTCGAGAGGATGATAGTGTAAATGCCTCTCCTCCTGGGAATGATAAAACATGCACCAGCATGTATTGATGAGTTCGTCGTATCTCGCTCGGTCGATATAACCCAATATATTAGGATCCTTAGTCACCGGTTCCTGTTCTGGCCCACCCAATTCCTGACGACCACCAATCCAGTAGGGAAAGCACCCTAACTCTTCCACAAATCGGAGATAGATCTGACGATAATAGTCGATTTGATCGATGTTCGGACAGACAAAGAACACTCGCGGATTTCCTCCACGCCAAGCCCCGGAGTGCTGCATGATCGAATCAGGTAACGCCAAAGGCATATAAAGCGAGCGACTTTGTAGAAACGGGCGTTCGTTGTCGATGATTTCCTGATAAGCGGCCGCGAGAAAAATCCGGTGTCGCGCGATAAACATCTCCCGCATGATCGGATTCTTACTCTTGATGCCTGCCAACTTGAGGATCCAACGTTGCATCCCCAAAAATCTTTTTTCAAGGCGATGCCACCGGGTGCTGTAGCCTTCTGGCAACGTCGCTATTGGCACTGTATCTGTCGCAGCTTCGTAATCGATCGTCCCTGCATGCCCAAAGGCACGCATGAAGATCTGACCTCGGAACGACTGTAGCATCGAATACAA
>JBJTAQ010000255.1:0-3055 GCA_046090945.1 Pirellula sp. | reverse complement strand
GTTTACTCAGCGAAAAACGACTTTTTCGGAGGCCAAACCAAAGGTTTTCAGCCGATTTGGACTTTTCACAATGAGGGAACTTAGCAAAAATCACGGTTCGTTTCGTTTCAGGACTTAGTACATCGGAAGTGTTCGTCGATCATGAGCCAGCAGATTCTTCAATCCGTTGAAAAACCATATCTCAAGGAAAACGTGGATGCCTTCGAGATCGGCGATACGGTAGACGTTCATACGAAGATCCAAGAAGGAACCAAAGAGCGCATTCAAATCTTCACGGGCACGGTGATTGCCAAGAGTGGCTCCGGTTCCAGGGAGATGTTTGTAGTGCGGCGGATCGTCGCCGGAGAGGGCGTTGAACGCAAGTTTCCTCTGCATTCCCCCAAAATCGAAAAGATTGAAGTCCAGAGACACTCGGTGGTTCGAAGGGCCAAACTCTATTTCCTCAGAGAACGCACTGGCAAGGGTGTGAAGCTTCGCGAGCGTCGGGAAAAGTAGTCCCCACGGTTCGTCGCTGGAATTCTTTTCACGGGAGCATGATGGTAAGTCATGCGGTTTAGCAAGGTCTCGAAAGCGGTCGCTCTGCTGTTGCTGACGAACCTAGTGATCTTGCCTCTTGCGCTCGGTTGTGAAGAAATCTCACCGAGTATCGATAGATCGCCTGTCGATCTTGTTCTTTCAACTGACGAGAGTTGGCTGGCTACGGTCAATCAAACTTCCAACTCCGTCTCATTAATCCGTGCAGGCGATGGCAAAATTCTCGACGAAGTAGTCGTCGGCCTGAATCCCTCAGCAATCATTTCCCATCCGGATGAAAAGCACCTCTTAGTGACTTCCAGTTACTCCGGAGATCTGCATTGGCTCCGGGTCGAAGGAGCTAAGTTGCTGATCGTTGCACGCCTGAAACTGGGATTTCAACCGACCGGGATTGCAATCTCACCTGATGGAAAGAAGGTGTATGTCGCACTGACAGATGCAGATCAAATTGCAGAGGTAGACTTTGAAACACAAAAGCTTTTACGCAGCATCAAGGTGGGTCGATGGCCCAGGTACCTAGCCGTCTCGAACAATGGAAAACGACTAGCGGTCGGAACAAGTGGTGATCGAGGGATTTCTATAGTCGATTCCGTAGAGGGAAAGCTACTGCACATCGACCAGTTCGTCGGGCTGAACATCGGACACATGCAAACCTCGAAATCAACCGACGAAGTCTTTTTCCCATGGATGGTTTACAGACGAAACCCGATCAACGAGGGGAACATTCGACTCGGTTGGGTCATGGCTAGCAGACTTGGGAAAATTGGGTTTGGTGATAGCGCTCACAGAGAGGCGATCTCACTGGACCCGCCGGGTGAGGCTGTAGCCGATCCACATGGGTTGGCCCTGAGCCGCGACGAACAAACGATTGTCATATCTGCATCCGGCACTCATGAACTGTTGGTTTTGAAAAGAGACGGACTGCCATTCATGGATCGAGGTAGCACGGATCACATTGACCAAGCTCTCTTGCGGTCGAATGACCGGTTCTATCGAATCGCCTTGGGCGGTCGCCCGATGGGGCTGAAAATATCCCAAGACGATAGAAAAGCGTATGTTGCAAACTACATCGAAAACGCCGTACAAGTGGTCGATTTGGTTGAGCGAAAGATCGAGCGAACCCTATTTTTGGGTGGCAGTGAAGTACCCTCGTTGGCCAGACGCGGAGAAACTATTTTTTTTGACGCCAAACGCAGCTTGGACCAATGGTACAGTTGCCACTCCTGTCACTACTTGGGCGGAACCAATGCGGTCTCCATGGATACAATGAATGACGGCTCTGCATACACGTTCAAAACCGTGCTACCACTGTACGAGATCAATAAGACTGGACCTTGGACCTGGCATGGTTGGCAGAAAGGGTTGGGCGACGCGATGAAGCACTCGCTCAGGACGACCATGATTGGCCCTAAACCCAGCCAAGAGGACGCGGATGCGGTTGCGGAGTACCTGTCGAATTTGCGTTCACCACCGAATCCTTATCGAGGCCAAGAGGGCGAACTGAACGAGGATGCGCGGCGAGGCAAAGCTATTTTCGAGGGGCGAAAGGGAGCCTGCATAGATTGCCATCATGGGGAAACTCATTCCAACGAGGAGATTCACGACTTTGGCCTTGGAGCAACCGGTGATGCTTACAAGGGATACAACACGCCGAGTCTACTAGGAGTTTTCCGAAAGGTGGAGTTGTTGCATGATGGTCGAGCATCAACTTTGTTAGAGGTACTCCAGGGCGACCATGCACCGGAGAAGGTTCATGGAGAGAAATTAAGCGAGCAAGAGACGCTGGAGCTTATCGAGTATTTAAAAACATTGTGATGGTAGCTTAAGTAACAGGCAGTGGCCCATCGGGATGCCCGATAGCATTCTGGGTCATTCAGGGAATTTATTGGCTAGGAACTCTCTTTCTATGTTCTTGACTTCTCGGTACCCCTACATGTTTTAACCGCAGAGGTACGCAGCGGCACAGAGGGGTGTTGAGCAACTCTGTGAGTCTCTGTGTCTCCGTGGTTAAAAAACGGTTCTTAAGGGTTTCTAATGGGCAGGGACTCGGTCTTCTTACTCCGAGCTTCTTGGTGCTACCTCACGAATCGCATCACTCGAAACGAGTACCATTGCATCGTTCGGGAACTAGGAGCCTGAAGCTTGTCTGCTGGCTTACGCATTGTATTCTTCCGCCTCTGTTTGCTCATTGTAGGTTCTCCTGGCCAACAGAAAAACCAACTAGAATACTTCATGAGTGTGCCATTGTCACTGAAACATTACAGGGGACAACTAGCTTGCCGTCTTGCGCATCACTTTGCGAACTTCGGGCATAAAGACTTTGAAAAATTCGTCAGTCGAGTCTTCTTTTTTGCCAGTCGCTTGGCTGGATGTTTGAATTTTATAAAGGAAATCTGTTCTCCAAAATCGCGGGCTCTTGGCGGCTTGCCAGGGCCCACCGTCGGTCCATCCGTAATAGACAATCATTTTCATTTTGTCGATTGAATTCGATTCGAAGCATAACTTCCAGATCGATCCGTCT
>JBJTAQ010000254.1:0-5432 GCA_046090945.1 Pirellula sp. | reverse complement strand
CAGACGTTCACACTGAGCCACCGCTACAATCAAGCGACCACTGGCTCTACGCCGTATCAGATAACGCTCTCGATCGTAGACAATGGAGGCAAGCAGTCGACGGCGACGATCAACGTCCAAGTCAACAACGTTGCTCCAACCATCAGCGCCAGCGATATCGCTTTCGCATCGAGCATTGACGAAGGTAGCACATTGGTGGTTACTGGATCTTTTAGCGACACGAGTTCCACCGAGACCCATACCGTCAGCATCGAATGGGGTGATGGAACATCTTCGACACAAACCATTGCCGCAGGGGTCTATATCTTCCGGCTAACGCATACTTACGATGATGACAATCCCACCAATACGGCAAGCGACCCGGCTGCATTGAAGATCACTGTCAGCGATTCCTTCAACGCATCGGCAACTGCCGATGGGACCTTTATTACTACGGTGAGGAACGTCCAGCCGGCAAACTTGCAGCTAGCAACGGATGTACCAACCGATCCGAGTACAGGTTATTCGGTCGTCGCCGAGGGTAATCCTGTGACGCTCTTGGGACTCTGGGATGATCCCGGTCTGGGAGACTCCCATCGCCTAGTTATTGACTGGGGTGATGGATCCTCACCCATAACGATTGATAAGCCGAGTGAAGCTGGTCAGACGGTTCAAAGGTCGTTTAGCGTTTCGCACACGTACGCGAATAACCCGGTTAGTCCCGCATCGACTTATTCGATCTCTGTGTCGGTCGCTGATGATGATGAACCTCTGGTGTCGAATTTCGCTAGCCTGGATGTCCAAGTCCTGGATGTTGCGCCGAGCCTTACAGCCTTGAATTGGACCCGAAATTCCATCAATGAAAACGATGTGGCGCTGTTAAGTATAGAGCTTAGCGATCCTGGCACTTTGGACAGGCACAAACTGCGTATCGACTGGGGTGATGGAACTGTTTCTAATCCGAATATCCAGGAGATTCTCCCACCGGCAGGAGATCGACGAGTTCTCGATATCCCACACCAGTATCTCAACAATCGAGCCAATGATGAGCCATACAACGTCTCGGTGGAGATTGTCGAGATCGATCCCGTAAGCGGAAACGTCATCAGGGCTGGAAACACGCTCAGCACTTCTTTGGTCGTTACCAACGTGGCTCCCGTGCTGACAAGCGCCCACAGGCTCTTGACTCGGGATCCCAGCGGAACTTGGACGGAGTTGGCAACAGGGAGCACGGTTCTCGAAGGCACCCAGGTCAAACTGACCGGGACCTATTCCGATGTAGGGACCCTCGATACCCATAGGGTCCGTGTGCTGTGGTCCAGTTCGGAAAACCTCGCGAGTGACGCATCGGTGAATTCAATCGATGGAACTTTTGAAGCGTATTTCACCTACGGTGATGATTATACGCCGAATACATCGAGCGACCTGCAAAACCTACTGGTTACCCTTACCGACAGCGATGGTGGGACTGCCGTATCCTCCAACTCGATCCTGGTTCAGAATGTGGATCCCGATGTGACATTCATTCCCAAATCGGACTCGACTACGACGACCATCTCCTTGCAGTCGAAGGTTGTCGATCCTGGAATTGAAGTCTTTAGCTATTACTGGCACGCGATACGCGTAGCTTCGAGTGGCTCAGGAGGCGGACTGATACCTGGTACACCGGATGCTGATTTGGGGGGAGTCACAGGCACTGATCCCGATTTTTCATTTGATTTGACGAATCCTGCACTTGGACCTGCGAACCTGAGCATGATCAAAGTCACGCTCGTGGTTTCCGATGATGATCTTGGTACCGATATCTATGTTTCGAGTTTGTTCGTCGGGTCTAATGATGACGACACGATCGAACTGAGCTCCAGCGATTTTGCAACGGGAGTCTCGAACCTGACGGTTCTGTCGTTTGGCGGCGCAGACGTCATCAATGCAAGCGGACTGCCAGCTGGTTTCAACGTCGTTCTCGACGGGGGCACAGGTCAGGATCGGCTGATCGGAGGTTCCGGTAACGATACGTTCATTCTTCGAGATGGAAATGATATTGCCAATCAAGACGCCGACGGCAATTTGAATCCTGACTATGAGCAAGGGGACGACACTTACCTGCTGAGCCCCAACAGCACGCTCACGGTGATCGATCGTTCGGGGGGGAACAATACACTCGACTTTAGTCGAGCGAACATCGGGACGGCGAGCGATCCTAGGGGGATCACGTTCGATCTTTCGCAATTGACCTCGACGAGTTTGACGAGTTTTGACGTAGGGCAATTCACAGGTGAAACCAATCGGCACTTTGTTCGAGCCCAAGGCAACTTCAACACGCTGGTCGGCAGTAGTTATGGCGACGATATCACTGGTAAAACTGGTTCGAAGGTCTTCACGGGCGCCGGTGCCGATGCGATCAAAGTTGCGGCGGGAACCGTAGGCGCTACTTTCAACGCCGGGGCAGATGCGGATGTTTTCACCATCGGGGGTGGAACCTTTGAGGACATCAATTTTGAAGGGGACTCCGGTGCCGATGTGTTTAACATCACGGGCACCAGCACATTTGATCAGATCAATTTCTCTGGGGATTCAGGCGCCGATGTGTTCACCCTCGGTGGAGGTTTTGATGGCGAGATCATCTTCAGTGGCGGGGCGGATGCCGACGTGTTCACCTTGGGAGAAGGGGTCGGTGCTGGTACGATTATTTTCTCCGGTGGAGCCGATGCCGATGTGTTTACGATCGGTACAGGTTCGGCCGATCTGATCGATTTCCGAGGGGACAGCGGAGCGGATGTATTCGATCTTGGAGGCATCTTTGGAGGTGATATCATCTTTTCGGGAGGGGCCGACGCGGACGTATTTACGATCGGATTAGGTGGCACGGCCGACAGCATTGACTTCAACTGCGACTCTGGCGCGGATGTGTTCACTCTTGGTGGTGATGCAGGGACGATCATCTTCACCGGTGGTGCTGATGCGGATGTCTTTACGATCGGACTAGGTGGCGCGGCCGACAGCATTGACTTCAACGGCGACTCTGGCGCGGATGTATTCACCCTAGGTGGTGATGCAGGCACGATCATTTTCACCGGGGGTGCCGATGCGGATGTATTTACGATTGGATTAGGTGGTGCTGCCGACAGCATTGACTTCAACGGCGACTCCGGAGCGGATGTATTCACCCTAGGTGGTGACGCCGGTACGATCATCTTCACCGGTGGTGCCGATGCGGATGTCTTTACGATCGGACTAGGCGGAGCGGCCGACAGCATTGACTTCAACGGCGACTCTGGTGCGGATGTATTTACTCTTGGTGGTGATGCTGGCACGATCATCTTCACCGGTGGGGCCGACGCGGACGTCTTTACGATCGGATTAGGTGGCACGGCCGACAGCATTGACTTCAACGGCGACTCTGGCGCGGATGTGTTTACTCTTGGTGGTGATGCAGGGACGATCATTTTCACCGGTGGGGCCGATGCGGATGTCTTTACGTTGGGCTCTGGGGGTGCTGCCGACAGCATCAATTTTGAAGGTGATTCCGGTGCGGACGTGTTTACGCTTGGAGGTGATGCAGGGACGATCATCTTCACCGGCGGGGCCGATGCGGATGTGTTTGTGATCACGGGCACTGGGGCTGGCGATACGATCGATTTCCGTGGGGATGCCGGCGACGATACCTTGAGCGTTTTAGGTGCCGTCAACGCGATCAACTACACCGGAGGCGAAGGCTCCGATCGATTCAGAAACAATCGATCGAATCTCAAGTCGTTGGTCTTTTACGGATTTGAGAACCCATCGATTCCTGGCGAGGGCAGCGAGCTCAAGGACGGTGCCGACGTACTTTACAACTACGGATCGAACATCCAAACACTTGTGTTTCAGGGTGGGCTGGGCAAGGATGTACTTTTCACTTCAGGGGACCAAATCGACAACGTGAGTTTCGAAGGTGGCGCGGATGCCGATGTGTTCATCTTGACCGGTACCGATCTCGATACGATCAACTTTGGTGGCGGAGCCGATGCGGATGTTTTCGATCTCTCGGGAGTTGACATCGGTTCGATCGATTTTCGGGGTGATTCTTCGGAAGAAGATGCTGGTGACGATGTCTTTATCAACCGCTCGACGGGCAAGTCCGACGCGAATGGAGTTTGGACATCAACGATTTCCTTTACTGCAGGCGGAGGTGTCGATACGTTCCGAAACGATTCCTCGGAATGGAAGGAGATCTACTTCCAAGGTGGGGATGGGGCGGATCGATTCCAGAACAACGCTCAAGACATCGGGACGATCGTGTTCGATGCCGGGCAAGCCGACGACTACTTGGAAAACAACGCAGACGGCCTTTCAGGGATTGTTTTCTTGGGAGGATCAGGGAACGACGCGTTCGTCAATCGCGGGAATAGCGTTTCGGATTTGATTTTCTTTGGCGATGCCGGGGACGATCAGTTCTTCAACTACGGAACCGATGTGCAAGGGGTTTGGTTTGTCGAGCAATCGGGTACGAATCGATTGGTCAATCGAGGAGATCGCACGCATGGGGTTGTTTTCCAAGGTGGAGCGCAGAGCGATACGCTGATCAATTCCGGCGCGACAGTTTCGGGCATCAAGCTTCTAGGAAATGCTGGTGCGGACCGATTCTTGAACGATACTTCTGGGGTGGGGGCGAGCGATTTGTTGATTGAATCGACAGGATCGATTCCGGATGCGGGTCAGCCGAATTCGTTCACTTGGCCAACGATTGTATCACCGTCGGTATCCTTGCCCTCGATCCCTAGTGCGACGGTCGATGACGGGGCGGATTGGGTGTTCAATCGTGCGGCAAGTGTGCGATCATTGATTTTCTATGGTGACGTTGGTGACGACTATTTCCAAAACTCAGGGGGAGGGCTTGCAAACGCTGAATTCCACGGGGGGACAGGGAACGACACGGTTCTGAACACCAGCGGTGGAACGACGTTGAGCAGTTTTGTCTTTGTCGGATCTGCGGGCAACGATGCGATGCAAAACGATGCTGCCAGCGTGCAGGACGTGACCTTCTTTGGGAATGAAGGCAACGATTCTTTGTATCAAAATGGAGTTGATTTTGAAGCGATCACGTTCGATGCAGGGGATGGGACAGATATCTTGGTCAACTGGGGATCTGGTGGATCGACCTTGCGAATGCTCGCAGGATCGGGAGACGACCGTTACCAAAACAACGCCGCTGATATAGATCTCTTGTCTTTCGATGCTGGCCCTGGGGACGATGCCTTCCAAAACAATGGCGATGGGATCCTGAGGATTGAGATGCTCGGCGATTCCGGCAGCGATACGTTGCTCAACAGTGGAAACACCGTTACTTACATTTGGATGAATGGCGGCTCTGGAGATGATTCTCTGGTCAATACTGGGAGTGGTGTTGGCAACGGCGCTCTGAGCGGCACACCCAATACGGGAATTCACTTCGATGCGGGTGACGGATTGAA
>JBJTAQ010000253.1:0-3106 GCA_046090945.1 Pirellula sp. | reverse complement strand
GGCGAGTCGATTGGCGAATTTCGGCGGGTTGGTGCGAAGGTTGATATCCCGTTTCAGGCGTCTGACGACAACTTGTTGAACGCGTTGTCGTTCGGCGTCTTTGAGTTCATTGGTGCGAGTGAAGCGTACCGGGTCGAGCATTTCCAGCAGGCCGGTGAAGCATCGGGTGTGGCCGTTGTGCGGGGTGGCGGTAAGGAAGAGACGATGTTCGAAGTAGGGGGCGATGGCCCGGAGGGTTTTGCACAGATCGCTATCGTCGCCTAGGGGGGAGGGCATCAGGTTGTGGACTTCGTCGACCAGGAGCAGATCCCAGGGCAGGGTAGGAGACGATTCGGTCGGTTGGCTAGCGCTTCGGAATTGTTCGAGGACATCGGGTTGTCGGAGGTAGTAGTAGGACGCGATGCCCCGTTGGCAGGATCGCCAGGGGTTGGCATCGATCCCCATGGATCGTTTGAGGAGTTGGGTCGATTGTCGGTCGATGACATCGAAGCGGAGGGAGAATTTGGACCAGAGTTCTTCGCGCCATTGGGATCGCAGAGAAGCGGGAGTGAGGATGAGGATTTTTTGGATCCGTCGGCGGATGAAGAGTTCGCGGAGGATCAGGCCGGCTTCGATGGTTTTCCCGAGACCGACATCGTCGGCGATCATCAGGTTGATACGGGGCATTTTGAGGGACTTCAGCAGTGGCACGAGTTGGTAGTCTTCGACTTGGACCGCTCCGTGGAATGGCGAGCAGATAGGCATGCGTTCGAGGGGGCCATCGGCATCTGGATCGAGGAATGGGGTCAGGGCATTCCATCGCGATGCGTTGAGCAGGGCATCGAATTGATCGGGGGGCATCGGGGCGTCGGAGTGGCTTGGCAGGGCGGTCGGTTCGAGGAGTTTGCGATTTGGCTCACGTTCCCAGATCAGTTCTTCGGAGAGGGGGAATTGGTCATCTTTGTAGTCGAGTCGGACCACGTGTAGCATTTGATCGTCGCCGAGGAATGGGCGAACTTCGCTGATAACGGCGCGACGTTTTCCGCGAACGATGGCCATCATCCCGACGCGAGGATTGGATGTGGGGGGTATGGAAGGCATTGGGCGAGACAGTGGTGGTTAACGTCGAGGCCAAGGAAAGGGATCAGAGCAGCGGCTACATTCTCAGGGCGCCATCGAGCCGGATGAGGGACCCGTTGAGCATGGAATTCTCAAATACGGTTTGAACCATGGCCGCAAACTCCTCGGGAACGCCAAAGCGTTTAGGAAAGATCGTCGCCTCAAGCAATGGACCTCGGACCTTGTCCGATGCGGCTTGCATCATCGGTGTATCGAAAACGCCCGGTGCGATGCTCACGACTCGGATGCCGAGCCGTCCAAATTCGCGAGCCATGGGTAGCGTCATCGCCGCTACAGCACCTTTCGAAGCTGAATAAGCACACTGTCCAACCTGGCCATCGCTTGCCGCAATCGAGGATGTCATCACGATCACTCCTCGCTCTTGATCGGATTCCTGCGGTTGTGTTTTCGAAATCGCCTCGGCAGCGTAACGGACGACATTAAACGTCCCGATGAGATTCACCTCGATCACTTTTCGGAACGCATCGAGCGATGCTAAGGAGTCTCTGCCCAAGACCCTCTCGCCATGCAAGATTCCCGCACAGAGCACAGCTCCGGACAGTCCGCCTAATCTCTCGGTGCCTTGCTGAACAACTCTTTGCACCGAAGTCTCCTCGGTCACATCCGCTTGGCCATGCCAGTAACGCGCCTGCCAATCGGTAGGGCCGGTCCATGTTTCCGCCCAAGCCGCCAGCGGAGCGCGATCCAAGCCGATCACTTTTGCACCTTGCTCGAGGAGTCGCTGGGCACAAGCGGCCCCCAACCCGGAACTGCTTCCGGTAACCAGAATGGTCTTGCCTGTGATTTGCATTTTTCGAAACTCCAGCGTTTGTAATTAAAGATCTTGAGCTACCTTACACGAGCGACCATCCTTCGCGCGGTTCGCGGGCTATAAACGCAGTGGCTTCAGGACAATTCGTCGCTCGAAGCGCTACCGGATCCCATTCGAGCTTTTTGCCGGCGCGATATGCGACGTTGCCCAAGTGGTTTGCGATCGTCAGCAATCCCGCATAATCGAAAGGACTGCCGGTAGGGGTCCCGTTGCGGATCGCTTCGAGCCACTCGCGTTGTTGACCGGGTGACTCTCTCAAAAATGGCTTCGGCCCCTGGAACTCTTTGAACTTTTCCTCTGGCAAAAGCACATGCTTGCCGTAATCGCTCAGGAGCATGCCATCGCGACCGACGAATAGGATACCGCTGTCCCAGGTCGGGATCGCTTTGTCTTTCCACAACTGGGGCTTGTCGGCCCCTTGATACCATGTGACTTTGCAAGCAGGCAGATCGCCGCGAGGCCCGTACTCGTACACTGCCGTCATCGACGCAGGTGCGATCTCTTTGTGTGGCGGTAGTCCGAACGACTCGATCGTCCGTGGATGGTCGAGTTTCAGAGCCCAAAAGGGCAAATCGTTGAAGTGACTGCCCAGATCGGACATCGTCCCGTTTGCAAAGTCCCACCAACGGTACCACTTGGGACCAGGCAGATAGACGTCATGGTAAGGCCGCATGGGAGCAGGACCAACCCAAAGATCCCAATCGATCTCCTTGGGCACCGGCTTGGCCTCTGCTGGCCGATCGGTCACATAGACAATATCCCCATTCTTTTTGGCGTCTTCCTGGCTTTGTAGCCCCCAGGCTCGGGATGTCCAGACATGAGCTTCGCTCACCGGTCCGATGGCCCCGGATTGGATCAACTCGACGACACGACGGTAATTGGCACCCGCATGAATCTGCGTGCCCATCTGAGTTGGCACGTTGGCTTTGGCGGTCTCTTGCATAATCCGCTGGGCTTCTTGGACGTTGTAGGTCAGCGGCTTTTCGCAATACACAGGCTTCCTCTGTTGCAGAGCCGGCAGAGTCGCAAATGCATGAGTGTGTTCGGTGGAGGAAACCACGACGGCGTCGATTCCCTTGAGGTCATCGAGCAATCGGCGAAAATCGCCGAACCGCTTGGCTTCGTTGTGCTTCTCGCCAACACCATCGAGTGTGTTGCGATTCACATCGCAGATCG
>JBJTAQ010000252.1:0-2230 GCA_046090945.1 Pirellula sp. | reverse complement strand
CCCTCGACGGCTCGAGACGCCTCAGCGTGCCCTTGATGATCCGCTACGACCATGGCTTCTAGCTCAGCGATCCTTTTGCGGAAATAGACCAGGACCTGAGCCAACTCGAATGGGTTGGTTCGTTGCGTGGTTGCTGCGACCTGAGCTCGGACCTTTCCAACATGTTCGGCGAATTCCTGGATCTGTCGGATCGTCGGGAACATTACCAAGCGGTCGTCTTGATATCCGAGCAGCGATTGAGCAGCGGCGACGCACTGATCGAGGTTCTGCTGATTCTCGACGACACAACGCTCCAAGTGCTGCAAGTGAGTTTCCACTCGCACCAACCTTCGATCGATCTCAGCGATGATCTTGCTGGCTTCCCGAACGGTGCTGATGGCTCCGAGGACTTCGCCTCGACTGTAGAGAGCTTGGGCTTCGTCGTGCATCTTGGCCACTTGCTGAGCCATGGTTTCAGCGCGTTGCAGGAGCTGATTGGCGAGGGTTCCGCCGAGCTCTCGATCTAGGTCCATACCTGTCTGTGCCTGAGCCTCCTGGTCTTGGGATTCTTCGACGGGATCCTGGCCAAGCGATTGTTCGGGATCGGCGCCTGGTTTTGACCAACTCTTGGCGGGCTCTTCGATGATGGAGTAAGCCAACCGCAGGGCGGCAGGGGTGTACTGGATCTCGACATCTCGAAGAGTTCCGAGGAGTTTTCGGCAGCGTTCGACCATTCCATCAAGTCGGGATCGTTCGAGCTTGAGGGTTTGATCAAATTCTCGAACGGTGGCCTTCGAGGCATCCATCCAGTCTTTGGCTTTATCGACTTCAGCCTCGCACCCGGCCAGCGCTGCTCGGCAACCATCGACGTTTCCTCGCAGCAACAGAGTCGAGGCTGCTTCGAGATTCTTGCGCGCCATCTTGGCAGCATCATCGGGATTGAACCTTGCTTCGATGAGCACTTGGTTTTCGGGCAATCGCAGCGCCTTGGACAGCTCTTGGCGGTTGGACTTAATGATCCCCGGCAGTTCTTCAAGTTTCGGCTGTGTTTGCTGCTGAAGTTGTTTCGCAAGTTCCAAGGCTTGCTTGGCTTTCTCGAGCAGGGCATCCATCGATTGGCTAAATGCATCGATCTTTGCATCGATCGATTGGCTGGCTGCCAATTCGTAGAGTTGGTTGGCATGCGCCGATCGTTCGTTGAGGTCTGCGTCGATCCAATGGGTGGTGTAACCCATCGATTTGAGCGAATCCGAGATGCTTCGTAATTCGGTAAAATACTTGCCGCGGTACTCGGCGATCAACGAGCCTAGTTTGATCCCTTCGGTGAGCTTGCCGGACGCCAAGCTCACAGGTCCTTGCATGGCCGAAACTGCATCGTGGGTCGAGAGGGATTCGGCTGAAGCGATATCTTTTTGGATCGAAGGGATGAGAATGTCGAAGTAGTTCGGCACTGGAAAGAAGCTGTCTTGCGCCAGTTCTGAGAGCCGTCGTTCTTGATTGACCATCTTTTGCAGATCCGATTGGCAACGGTCTAGTTCGTCGTTGACCCTAGTCAAAGAATCATCGATCACTTTGAGCGAATCGGTCGCGCGGACGCGTTTGCTCTGGATGGCTGCGAAAATTTCGTCGAAGGTCATCACGACCTCTTCAGGAACTTCCGAAGGTGGTTCTTCACCAGTTTCCGCAGCGCGTTCGCGGAGAATCTGCATCGCGATGCTTGGAATGCCGGTCGACTTGGTGAATTTAAGCGGTTTTCCCGATAGCTGACGGACGCTCTCTTCATAAGCTCCGGCGCTAAAGTTATTGACGAGTTTGTCCCAGAATCCGGGAGGATAGACCAGGTCTTTGGCTTGTCCGATCACTCTCCGGGCTTCTTTGGACATGATAAACAAATCGTCGATGTCCCCGAGAGTCCCTTCGCCCATGGTCTTGGTCTTGCCGGTGTATCCTCGCTCTTTGATCCGCTCTCGCGATCCGAGCAGATCGGCGCTTTGAGTGAAGAGTTGGTCGAGGCCATCGGTTTCCTTGGCCACGGCAGCCTCTCGTTGCTTGAGATTCTCGACAGCTCGATCCATAGCGGGTTTGCGTTTGCGGTGAAAGAACCAGAGGATCCCGGCAAGGATCAATCCGAAGATGCTCGATACGACGGTTACGACTTGGCGCACCATGCGATAAAAAGCGGCCTGTTCGGCTAAACGTTTGTTTTCGGCCTCGACCAGGGAGTTTCCTTGTCGGATCATCGGCTCGAAAC
>JBJTAQ010000251.1:0-5472 GCA_046090945.1 Pirellula sp. | reverse complement strand
ATACGCTTGGCAACCGTTTGGTTCACTACCATTGGCCGCTAAGTGTCCGATTTGTGATTGCGACTTGGTCCGCTTGGTCAGCAGTTTTTGAATGTCATGCGATTCAATTCTTGGGCCTAGCGAAACAAGCACAGCCCGCTGGATGGTGTTTTCAAGCTCTCGAACGTTACCCGGCCAGGAATATTCGAGCATCGCCTGGTAGGCTCCCTGACTGAAACCTTCCAAGCGGCGATGGAAGTCTGTGCAAGCTTGCGCGAGAAAACCATCTGCCAGTTCCCGAAGGTCTTCGAGTCGTTCGCTCAGCGGAGGAAGTTCGATAGGCACAACATGGATTCGATAGTAGAGGTCCTGGCGAAATCGTCCTTCCGCGACCGCTTTGTCCAGATCCTCGTTGGTTGCGAAGATCATTCTTGCATCGGTCTGCAGGGTTTGATTGCTCCCCAAGGGTTCAAAACTTCGGGATTGCAGCACTCTCAGGAGTCGGACTTGCATGGCCATCGAGGCCGTCGCGATTTCGTCGAGAAAAATCGTACCTCCTTGGGCAACCTGGAATTTGCCTGATTTCGGGTGCGAGGCTCCCGTGAATGCACCAGCAACGTGACCAAAGAGTTCACTCTCTAAAAGCGGTTCGGGGATGGCGCCGCAGGCGACTTCAACGAACGGCCCTGATCGTCTTGCAGATCGCTCGTGAATGTACCTTGCTAGCTTGCTTTTTCCCGTACCTGGTTGGCCTGTGATGAGAATGCTCGCGTTGGAATCGGCAACACGCTCAATCAATTCGAAAACCTCTTGAGTCTTGCTACCGGAGCCGAACCAATCGCTTGGCTTTTTACACATCGACTCGGCACGCCGATCCAATGCTTGGGTCAACTCTCGATCTCGTTTTGCAAGTTGTTGTTCCCGGAGTGTCGACTCAAACGCCTCCAATAGGATTCGATCGTCTAAGGGTTTGTGCAGCACCTTTGACGCACCGGCTTGCAACGCTTGAACACACAATTCGGGGCTTGCAAAGCCGGTCATTGCCAAACGGCAGCAATCGGGTTGAAGTTCCCTCGCGGCTCGCAAGATTGCTAAACCGCAACCTTCATCCAGTCGTAGATCCGACAACACCAGATCGAAGTTGATCTGTGCCAGTCGCGTTTGGGTTTCCTTGAGATTCCCAGCGGTGAAAACTCGAAACCCGAGTTGATCAAGCCACTGGCCTGTTCCCTCGGCCAAAGAGCGATCATCATCAACGATCAGGAGAGTGGCTCTTTTTTGCACTCTCGCTTTTGATTCCCTGACGATTCCAGCGTTCATAACTATTCCCCCTTGAAGATCCCTTGTGAAGAAACCGACAGAAAGTGAGGCTCTGCTCAGAATTCCCCCGGAACTTACGGCCTAACCCTAGGTTGAAAAAATGCAACAGGTTGGCACCTGCCCGATGCTTACAGGCAACGCGCAGATTTCCGATAAGTTTTTGCCATCAAAATCCATCCAACCGTTCCAAACCGCAGGGTCCAGTACCCTTGAGACTTGCCCGGGGATTATCCTGAGACGATCATGAAATAACTGAAATCAATCCTGAATCGATAGAGAGTGCATTGTGTTTCCTAATTTTTGGCCCTCCTCCAGCGGACTCAAGACACCGGGATCGGCTTGGGTTGCCGGTTTACTAGCGGTGCTTTTAGCCGTACTGCTTCCCTGCCTACTTCTGCTTGGGGGGCTTGCTATCGATTTGCTCGGCTGGGAACACCAGCGGGTCGAGCGAACTTCTAGTGCACCTAGTTCCATGAACATGGAGAGTTCGCTCGAGTTGAATTCTCTGTCCGAGTATGCATCGATCGGTCCTGTGCGATGGCAACTGAGTCGCACTCCGGTGCTCGGTTCCCTATCGGCTCCTCAGATGACGCTTGGGATCATCGCTATTCTCGGCTTGGGCTTGATCCTGATGAGCATCATGCACTGGCTCCAGCGCCGCGCGTCGGTTCAGGCAGCCCTAGACACCGAGCAGCAACTGCATGAGCGTCTGTTTCAACACTTTGGAGCCTTGGCGGTCGATCGAGGGCTATCCGCCCAAGCGGATCTGTTGCGAACTTTTTACGAACAGACATTTCCGGCAATGCGTCATTGCATTGTCCAATGGTTACAAGTCCATCCCAAGCACTTTCTTACGATAACCCTACTGCTTTTGCTAGCTGGATTGATCCATCCTTGGTTGACGGTAGCGGCCATAATTGCGGCGTGGGTGGTTCGTAATATTTATCTTTGGCAGCGCACCGGGCAGGCTCAGGATCGATGGCTCGAGCAGCAGCGTTGGAGTGCGGCTCACGAGCAATTGAGTCATCTTGCCAACTCGGCTCCTCTGATGGCCACTATCCATAACTCGAATGAAACGCTCGAGAACTATCGCTCGAATCTAACGGCCTACCGATCGGCTGGTTATCGAGTCCTGGGGTACGACCGAGCTAAATCTCCTTGGGTCCCATTGACGATCGCCACGCTGGGTACCGTGCTTCTACTCTTGTTAGCTCTCGGCATGCTCGACCCTCGCAAGCACCTGACACTCGGAGGTGGCTTCCTGTGGACATCGAGCATTTGCGCTGCGATTTATTCCGGTTATCGGATCGCAGGAGCTTGGAAGTCCGTACGGAAAACAAACTCGAACCTCGAAGAGATTTACAGATACCTTTCAATCGAATCCAAATCACCCCCGTCGACGACCAAGTCGCTCGCGAAAAGGCTTACCCAAGGGGTGGGTGTTGAGCATGTGACGCTGCAAGCTGGAAACAACCAAAAGCTCCTCGATGATGTATCTGCAATCTTCAAACCTGGACAGCTTACTGCAATCATCTCATCGGACCCTGCGCTTGCCAAAGCATTGGTCGAAATGGTGCTCGGGTTCGGACAACCGATTAGCGGTCGATTGTTGTTTGACGATGTAGACTCCAAGGATCTTTCGAGCGAGTCGATTCGAGAGCATTCGCTTTGGATCGCTCCGAATGGACCGTTGGTGACTGGCACGATCGAAGATAATCTTTGGTTAGGTCTTCAGCGCGATGCAACGATCGACATGCGAGAGATTACTCAATTGGCTCGAGTTAGCGAAGCGATCTTTGAGCTCCCCGATGGCTTGCAAACGCTTGTAAGTTCCAAAGAACAACGCTTGAGCCCTGATTTGATGTTCCGTCTAGGAATCGCTCGGGCATTTCTGAAAAAACCAAGCATCATTGTGGCAGAGGAGCCTGCTTCGAGCCAAGGAGCGATCGAAGCCGAAACGACGCGTGCATTGCTCGAAGCACGCAACCACGCCTGCGTCGTACTGGTGCTACCGAATCGCCTTTCTACGTTGCGGGCCGCCGATCAAGTTGTCGTCTTGCATCATAGAAAGATAGCCGATGTCGGAACTCACAACGAACTGCTTGAACGCAGCGAACTGTATCGGCATTGGAACTACATGCACTTCGCACCCGCGATACGATAACCCTCAAGCCATGATCTCACGGATTGGGGAAGCATCGATAACCCCGGTGAGTTTCTCGTCGAGCCCTCCATGAAAATAGGTCAATCGGCGATGATCAAGCCCCATGAGGTGCAAGATTGTTGCATGCAGGTCCCTTAGGTGACGAGGATTCTCAACTGCAACCTCTCCTAGTTCATCGGTCGCTCCATAACTGGTGCCCGATTTGACCCCTGCCCCGGCAAACCAATAAGTGAACCCCTTGGGGTTATGATCCCTTCCACCAGGCTTTCCCCCGGTATTGAACGTCTCCGACACTGGCATGCGTCCAAACTCACCACCCCAGACCACCAACGTCGACTCAAGCAACCCTCGGCGTTCAAGATCGGTAAGCAGGGCTGCGATCGGACGATCGACCTCTGGACAATGCAACTGTAGATTCTCCTCGATGCCATGATGGCCATCCCAAGTGTTCTGGCCACCGGCATTACCCCCTCCAGAGTAGATCTGAATGAAACGCACCCCACGCTCGACGAGCCTGCGAGCGATCAGGCACTGTCGGCCAAAGGTGCTAGGTCCAAGTGCAAGTGGATGCCATTCGGGTTTCGGCTCATCGATGCCGTACATCTGGATCGTCTCTGCCGACTCTTGTCCAAGATCCATTGCTTCGGGTGCTGCTATTTGCAATTGGAATGCCAACTCGTAACTTGCAATCCTCGCGTCGAGCTCGGAGTTGTCCTGTCTGGTTTTTCCGTAGCTGCGGTTGAGTTCGCCTAGCAGGTCCAATTCCGCTCGCTGGGATTCTGAGTCGATGTTCGAAGGAGGTTTAAGATTCAGAATCGGTTGCGATCCGGGTCGCATCAAGGTTCCCTGGTAGGCTGCGGGCATGTATCCGCTGGACCAGTTCGGGGCCCCGCTAGTTGGCCCGCCGCGTGGGTCAAGCATGACTACATAGCCGGGAAGATTTTGGTTTTCGGAGCCGAGACCATACGTGATCCATGACCCGAGCGATGGATGACCTTGAAGAATTCGTCCACAGTTGATCTGTAGCAGAGCACTGCCGTGGGCGAACGAATCGCTCGTGAGTGATTTAACCACAGCCAGTTTGTCCATGTGTTTAGCGATGTTCGGAAAAGCATCCGAACACCACAAACCCGATTGCCCATGTTGGGCGAACTTTCGCCGACTAGCTTGCAACACCGCTTGTGTTTTCGCTCCTCGACGAAACTCGTTCTGGATCGATTGGCCATCGCGCTTCTGCAACTCGGGCTTGTAGTCGAATAAGTCGACTTGCGATGGACCACCGAACATGAACAGAAAGATTACCGACTTGGCCTTGGACGGAATCCATGCGGATTGTGAAGCGCCAAGTCGTTGGTCAGCTCCGAGAACTCCTTGTTGTTCGAGCATCGACAAGAGAGCCAGCGATCCGAAGCCCGCACCGGCGCTGGTGCAAAAGCGTCGGCGATCAAGCTGATGGTCTTGAACTCGCATGATATCTAATCCATATAAAGGAATTCGCTACTGTTGAGGACCGCTCGGCACAGACTCGCCATTCGCTCCGATGAGTCTCCGATATAGTCGATAGCCAGTTGCATTTCCTCGCCGGTCGCAGAACGCTGATACGCTAGTTTCCAAAGCAAGTCGACTTGGGCAATTCGATCTTGTTTCGTCTCGCGCTGAATTCTTTGGGAAAGATTCTCAGCTTGCTCGTGTAACCACGGGTCGTTCAATAGCAACAGGGCTTGAGGGGCAGTCGTTGTGACGGTCCTCACACCCGTTGGAGAGGTACTGTTGGCAAAATCGAGCGTCTCTAGAAAAGGGACTTTAAGCGATCGTTTGACGATCAGATAAACACTGCGGCAGTCCTGTTGTTCTTTCGGGCTTTCCTGCCAATTAGATACTGAGACCGGATTTGCGGCATCCTTGACCTCCTGGGTGAGACTCGGGTAGATACTCGGACCCGATCGTTGATCATTGAGCATTCCAGAGACAAATAGGATTGAATCTTGGATGCAGAGTCGATCCGAGAT
>JBJTAQ010000250.1:0-4067 GCA_046090945.1 Pirellula sp. | reverse complement strand
GGTCGAATGAAAACATGAAGTAGGGGATCGACTCGCGTACCGGCACAGAGGAATGCAAAACCCCGGATTCTTGTCCAAAGAGTCCTTTCCAGGAACGGGTTCTGCCGGTGCGTTCGTAGTCATAGATATAGACCTCCAAAGCCCACTTTCCATTAATTAATTTAATACCATATACTGACTCAAAGAGTCCGTGAGTGGCCTGGATCTGCTCGATCGCCTGGCAAAGGAACTGACGGTCGGGCATATCCGCAACGGCTGAGAAGAGCAACGCACTTGGTCGGAGTTTACCCACGCCGCACCTTAAAGGAGAGTACTCCCAGGAGCAGTAATTCTTATACTTCGCATCCGGAGGCATGGGCTCGTAAATCAGTTCTCTCATTGCGACACACTATCCCGGAGATCGAAAGAACCAAAGAGTTCCGTCCAAGTACGTTATACTCCACCGGCAGAGTTACCAACACCACCCTTTGAGCCGAGCCACCTTGGTCGGTTAGGCACATCCATGAGCACCGGTCGACTTGTCGAGGAACTGCTCGGAGAATACTCCGTCGCCAAAGTGGACAGCCTGCACCGGATTCTGTCCCATGTCCGTTCTCGGGGCGTCGCTTTTGACTTAGAGAGGTCGGTCCGTGCGGAAGCGTCGGGGGTGTACACCAAAAGGCTATTGATTTCGTTCGATGGCGAGGACTTCCGCGCGGCCTTTTCGTCCGATCTTTTTGCCCCATTGGGATGGATGGGTGCATCTAGCATCCACATGCAACGGTTGATCGTGTTTTTCCCCAAAGCCTGGCGGATCCACTTCGGCTGGGAACTCGGAGTCCAGGGTTGGATTGGCAAGATCTATCTCGAAATGCGTCCGCGGGTGTCAACAAGCGACGACAAGGAGGCATCGGCTCGCTTCGAACCCGATCAATTGCTTTTTCTCGGATACAAATGGCTTTTATCCACTCAGGGACAGGGGGTTGTTTCGAAGTACAAGATCCACACCCATCTGCCTGCCAGTGAGACCCTCGACCGCTGGCGAGAGATACTTGTTCGCGGAAACGGGGGCCGCGAACACGATGCTATTGGGCGATTGGTCGAAAGGCTCAAATTGTCTGGCACCTTCGACATGGACTTGCTGTTACTGGAAGTCTCCGACGAGGGTTCCTCGCGACTTTCCTACGACATCAACCTCTATGACCTGGAACTTGACGTCGGTGCGGTCAGCGACCATCTACTTGAGTTGACGCGAAATGCATTTTCCGGTGCCGTTCAGAGGCAATGGTCGGACCATCTAAGTGCGATCGCACACGAACGACTCGGGCATTTAGCGACAGGGCAAGACCGTAACGGATCTCTTTTTTGGACCTTGTATTACGGTGCGGTCAGAGTCATCACTCATTCGCATGAGTAATAAACGTACTCGAGCAGATCGTTCTGATGGAGAAAACTGAGGGTACGAAGCGCAGCGAGCATCGGATCGGCTGTTCCGATAACGTTCGAATCCTCGTTAGACGGCAACATGGCTTCATAAGAGGGCCGCGTAGGCTTCGTCCAGTCCTCCGTCTTGAGGTTTACGAGTCCAGCATCTGCAACGTCGGAGCGTAGGGAGTCTATCGAGTACCACGGTGATGGCCAAGGAGCATAGGCACACAGGAGCAAGGTATGGATCGACCACTTCGAAAACCTTGCAAATCCCGTTGAATTTACAGGACTTTTATCGATATCTGACTCAGCGCGAATCAACCCACCGCTTTTGAGAAAAATATCGGTACAGATCAATCTGCCACCTGGCCTGAGAACTCGCTTGGCCTCTTTCAGGAAATCGAACCTAGAGCGAAAATGAAAGGCTGCCTCGATGCAAAAAATGCGATCGAACGATCCAGTAGGCACGGGCAAGCGACAAGCATCTGCTTCAATCCACTGCAGGGAATTCCCACGACTGGGGCGAATCGAGTTGCAGATCTCTAGTTGCCTAGGGTCATTGGTACAGCCGACAATATCGAGGTGTTCACAGTTGGAATTGATGCGATCGATCAATCCGCCAAGCCCGCAACCGACATCGAGTATATTCATACCCGGATTCATTTCGGCACCACTCAACAATCGCCGATCAAACAACTCCTGGGCTTGTCGCAATCCAAACCCTGAACTTGCCAGGGCGGCGTCATAGTAACCTAGATGCACCGACCTGTTGCGATCCCCTTGGAGGAATGTATTGATAATAGAATCAAAATACAGCGGAGCCTGATGATTCACTCTTTTACCCCCAACAGTAAACAGCATGCTTGGCTTGAGCTCGAGCCATGAAACTGCACATGGTCCATCGCGTTTTGGTTCCGATCACTCGAGTCACTTCATGTGGATGCATACCCGAGTCGGCCAGCACAAGGTCGCCTGGTTGCAGATCAATTTCAACCGAATCTCCCAGCAGGGCGTCTGTCGTACTCACGTGACGCGTTTGCTCGATGGTATTGCGTTGACTGACGGGAATGCGTTGAGAATAAATCTTTAAATTCCCACCCCCCAGGGGCTTACTGATCATCAACACGAATGAAAACAAATTCTGTTCGATAAGCGACAGGAGATGCTCGTAGGATGGCCGCCAAGCCTGCTCATTATCGCAGTGGATCGGAATATACCCCCCTTGCGCATGCCCGCGGATGGTGGTGTATTGATACCGCGTGTCGAAATCTGGACCTGGGGCAGCCAGATACTTTCTTGATTGATCAAGCTGTGAGAATTGGCTAAAAACACGGCCCGTTCCACCTGGAATCCCATCAAAAAGTCGCGTCATATTGCGACAAAACGCTGGTTCCCGATCCAAGTAATCGGAGAGTGATGTTTCGAGTAGATTGAGGTTTTCCCCGAGAAAACAACCTCGAAAAGCTTCGGGGAACCGCATTGCAACCCAAGGTTCATCGGGCCACAAACCGGCATCGATTTGCTCAAGCCGAAGAGCGACTTGTTCCATCTCGCTGTTTGAATAAATTCCTCGCAGCACGATCGCGCACCACTTGCCTTGACGTAGTTCATCTATGCAACTGGACGGTTTGAAATCGTGCTTGGCATCCAGGTCTAGAATTCGTTTCGAGAGGCTCATAACCCAATCATGATAGCGGTGGTAGTTGAAGGGGCTTGCCCATAAAAATCACGGCGGAGGAAAAACCCATAAAAATTCACCGATCGCCCCCCCGGTCTGTTCCGCGATGGAAGTCAGGAACCTGCATTCCTGATCGATCGATTCTGCAGTCCAACCTAAACACGAGTTCATTTTCAAAGTTATAGGATCATAATCGAGACGATGCTCAGGCGGGGATCTGACCATTAATGCAGAAGGCAGTACGACACAGTGGTAAACGCGAAGTGTGCAAGGGTACCTCCTAGCTCTCCAGAATGTCTGCCGAAAGGTTTCTGGAGTATCACCCGGCAGGCCCATGATGATCTCAATTGCGACATGGGCAAATTGATTCATCTGCTGGATGTGCGAATCGAACTTGTCTTCCTCAAGGCTTCGTTCCATCGTGGACAGAGTTTTTTTATCGAATGACTGCAATCCGACACCGATCAGAGGCTCTCCAACCTGGCTCATAAAGTCCATATGATGCTTTTGAATTTTGGCGGGATAGACTTCACAGATCAAGCGTTTGTTTTTGAAGTAACCGGTAGCTTGAGCAGCGGCAGCCAACTCCTGAAATGCGCGTTCGTTGAGATTCAAACCCGCATCGACCATCAATGCACCGAGCGGATTACTTGATTCCATGGCCGAAAGCTCTTGGATCAAATGCTCTTGAGTCCTGACCCGCTTGGGCGACTCCATCGTCCCCCATTCGCAGTAGGCGCAACTAAACGGACACCCGCGATAGGTCTGCAAAACCGCTAGACCTCCGCGGGGTACGATACCCATGGTGTAGGGGGATGAAAGAAGATTCAGGTCGCCCAGGGGCCTTGCAGGAGTGTGATACCAGTCTCGGCCTCTCCAAAGGGCCAATCCGGGTATTGCTTTCCAAGCCTCAAACGATCGATCCGGGGAAGATACGATTTCCAAAAACGCATCCTCTCCCTCGCCTGTAACCAGAACATCC
>JBJTAQ010000249.1:0-2611 GCA_046090945.1 Pirellula sp. | reverse complement strand
GCAAGGATCTCCTTAACCTTGTCGGCATACAACACGCCAAACATCAAGTAGGCCATCAGGAGCGAGAGCAACATGCTCCAAGCTTGCCCAATCACATACAACGCTAAAGGCTTACCTTCTTTGAGGTACTTGCTCAAATCCCAAAAATTGGTCTCGAGCCCCAGGGCCACAAAAGCGATGCAAAACAACCAGCTTCGAAGCGGCGTAACCGTATCTTTGGTGATCGTATCGATAGCCGCTGAGGAAACCCCAAAAGCCGGTAGCAGAAATGAAAATGCAAGCGAAGCTGCAAGAAATCCAAGAACGAACTTGGGAAATCGACGCCAGATCTCACCGATCCCAATCCGATTCCCCTCAGTCGCCCCCCCAAAGCGAATCGACCAATAACCAGCGACCGCAAAAGCGATTACGCCAATCAGAACGTTTTGGATCATCTTGACCGTCGATGCGATGGTCTCGGCCTCTTTTCCTAAAACCGCACCAGCCGCAGCCACCGCACCGGTCGAGTCGATCGTGCCACCCATCCAAGCCGCCCCGACATTCTTATCCATTCCTGTCCACAATACGAAATTCGGTTGGATGACCATCATGAGCGAAGTAAACAGTAGCGAGATTCCAATCGCATAGGAAATCTCTTCGCGTTTGGCTCGGCAGGCAGCCCCAGTGGCGATCGCGGCCGAAACCCCACACACAGACATGTCGGCCGAAATCACCATGTTCAAACTCGGCGAGGACATCTTCAAAACCCTCTGACCAAACCAATACGTCGTCACCAAGACCACCGGAGTTACAATCCAAGAGGTTAGAATGCCAGGTGCCCCGAGCGCCACGAGCTTGCCAAAGAGCACCTCAGCTCCAAGCAGCACCAATCCCAACTTGATGATCGTATCACCGATTAACATCGGCCTCAGCCACTTCGGAACGCCAACAGTATTGCTGATGATCAAACCCAGCAGCAGCGCCCACAGAACATACTCGTAGTTGTATTGCTTGATCACCTTTTGGCTTGCCATGACAAACGCCACAGTGCCCAACGCTGCCAAAACGCCGAAACCGATCCAGTATTCACTCGAGCGAATCCCTCGCCACAAAGCGATCGGAACGAGCAAAATCCCAAGAATCGACCAAGTGAATAGCAATGCGGGAAAATGCTGATATGCCTTTTGCTTCGGATCGGACTGCTCACCAGAGACGATCGCTCTGAGTGGATTATCGATCCACGGCTCGAGCTTGGCGATCTTGCCCTTGGCCAAGTTAACCAACTTGGTCTTACTGGGCTTGGTCTTACTGGGCGACTCCGATTCGGGTTGGCTTTGGACCATCCAAGTGCAGGCGGACAACACCAATGCGCCAAGGAGAATCACCAGCCAGTCCTCGTGGCGAAATAGACTGCGCAGATACTGAGCCATCAGATCTTTGCCCCTGCTCCTTTGGTAAAGGCCATGAAGGCCGACTCGAGATTGATTTCCTCAGCCGCAAATTTGCTAAATGCGATCCCCTGGGTAGCTAAGAGCATTCCGATCGAAGAATAGTCGGTGACGTCTGGCTTTAAAGTCACCCGCAGTTTTTCTCCATCGACTGCGATATTTTCCACAATGGGCAACCCGGACACCACATCGATCGCCTTGGCCGAATCCTGAGGTTTGACCAAGTCGATGAGAATAGTGGTGTTGGGACTGACCCGCTTGATGATCGAAGCGACATCATCGCAGGCAATCATCTTACCCGAATCGATGATCCCCACCTTGTTGCACACATCGGCCAACTCGGGCAAGATGTGACTGCTGACGATGATCGTTTTGCCCATCGCTCCGAGTCGTCTCATCAGCGCCCTCATCTCGATCCGCGCTCGAGGGTCCAGACCGCTCAGAGGCTCATCGAGCAGCAGAACCGCCGGATCGTGAAGAAGAGTTCTGGCCAACCCCAATCGCTGGGTCTGGCCGCGCGAAAGCGTGTTCGCATAGGCATCCCGCTTGAAATCCAAATCGACGATATCGAGCATCTCGTTGCATCGCTTGCGCCTCGCCTGAGGCCCAATTCGATAAGCTGCCGCGAAGAACTCCAGGTACTCAATGACCGTCATGTCGTCATAGACACCGAAGAAGTCGGGCATGAACCCAACCAATCGGCGTATCTCCTTGGGATGCGTGTAAATGGAATAATTGCAAACGTACGCTTCTCCTTCGGTCGGCTCTAATAGGGTCGCAACGATACGCATCGTCGTAGTTTTCCCAGCGCCGTTCGGGCCTATGAACCCAAACAAATCACCTTGGCCGAGATCCAAATCGATGTCGCGGATCGCGTACATGTCGTCGTACTTCTTGGTCAATTTGATCGTCTTTATCACTATCCTGCTCCGCGTTGTATCCGATTGAACTCAAGGTGTTTCGGTCGTGCCGTCTTTGAGCAATGAAAAGGATCGATTGCCGTTCCGAACAGACATGACCAATCGAACCACTGAGATCCTCTTTCCCTGGGTCGCATTCTGCTGAATACCATCGCGCTGCAGATTCCAACTGCTGGCCGACTCAGGCAATCTCGCAAACAAAATCGCTCGGTCCAACTTGAGCAAGTCCGAGCAATCCAGAGTCGCCAAGTAGCGGTGCTCGAG
>JBJTAQ010000248.1:0-1203 GCA_046090945.1 Pirellula sp. | reverse complement strand
GGAAAAACCCACATCCTCTGGACGCATGATCTCATACGTCCGCCGCTCCTTGAGCATCCCGTCTTGATGGATCCCAGACTCATGAGCGAAAGCGTTGCGTCCGACGATGGCCTTGTTGCGCTGCACATCCATCCCGGTGATCTTCGAAACGAGCCGACTGGTAGGCACCAATCGCTCGGTCTTGATCCCCGTGCTTGTGTGATACAGATCGCCACGGGTTCGCATCGCCATGACAACCTCTTCGAGCGAACAGTTACCAGCCCGCTCTCCAATCCCGTTGATGGTGCATTCGATTTGACCTGCACCCGCCGCGACAGCCGATAGCGAGTTTGCGACGGCTAGTCCCAAGTCGTCATGGCAATGGCACGAGAGGACCGCACGGTCGATGTTTGGAACCCGATTCAGCAGGGTCTCGATCCGAGCGTACATCTCACTTGGGGTCGTGTAGCCAACCGTGTCCGGGACGTTGATCGTCGTCGCCCCGGCATCGATCGCAGCCTCGACAACCCGGCACAAGAAATCGATCTCGGTCCTAGCTGCATCTTCGGCAGAGAACTCAACGTCATCGCAATAGGACAACGCTCGCTGGACCCCCCCAACAGCCCGTGCGACGATCTCCTCTTGGGTCATCCGCAACTTGAACTCCCGGTGGATCGCGCTGGTGGCCAAAAAGACGTGAATACGCGCTCGCTGGGCCTTCTGCAAAGCCTCCCAAGCCCGATCGATATCCCCGTCGTTGCAGCGAGCTAGACCGCAGATAACCGGCCCGCGAATGCTCGATGCGATCTCGCGGACCGCCTCAAAATCCCCAGGACTGGCGATCGGAAAACCTGCCTCCATGATGTCCACCCCCAAGTCCGCAAGAGCCTGTGCCACCTCAAGCTTCTCGGCCAAATTCATGCTCGCACCCGGCGACTGCTCGCCATCGCGAAGGGTCGTATCGAATATCCGGATGACTCGTGGTGCTGGATCGCTCATAAAATTCGAATCTACCTGATCCGGTTTCTGAGAGTCTCAGGCGTCGGGGCAACCTTGGGATTTCAACGGTTTCAGGAAATTTTTTTTCCGGTACGATGAAGGCTGACGAAGTTTTGGTTGCCTGATTCCTTAGCAATTCGACTGGAATTGGGCAGCCAAGCGCCTCGACGGCAACACCTCGAACCTGATCAGGTAGATTCGAATTTTATGAGCGATCCAGCACCA
>JBJTAQ010000247.1:0-3944 GCA_046090945.1 Pirellula sp. | reverse complement strand
CCTAAAACCACAAACTTGGGCAGATTCTCATTGAAACTACCCAGTCCATAGTTTGCCCAAGCGCCGAGGCTCGGTTGAGGCTCATCGAGTCGATGGCGACCGGTATGAATCTGATTCTCGGCCGCATGATCATTGTCCGTCGTCCACATATTGCGCACGAAGCATAGTTCATCGACGTGCTGGCTAAGGTTCGGCCACCAATCGGTCACCTCGATCCCGGATTGTCCGCATTTCTTCCAGCCGACCTGCATGGGGTAAATCGTCGGATAGACATCTCGAACGTTGATCTCTTCAGCAGGCACCGAACGAAATCGTTTTTTGTGAAGAGGTGAATCTACAGGATTTTCAAACCGAGTTTCGTTAAACGTCTTGCCAGCATACTCATTGAGCGCTGGCTTGGGATCAAAGGTTTCGACGTGACTGTATCCACCCGATAAAAACACCCAAATAACCGACTTGGCCCTGGGCTCAACACTTGCACTGTCTTGACTCGTAGACGCACCATAAGCTCTGCGGTCTTGGGCAAGCATCGAGCCTAGGGCAAGACCGGTGAAGCCCATGCCGAAATCGGCCAAAAACATTCTGCGGTACTGACTAGCCATGGCTTGCCTCTGTTGGCCTATCGGATCGTGATAAAGTCGTTGTGGTTGAGCAAAACTCGAATCAGACTGGATCGTCGGTTCTGTGGATCAGTCCCATCTTTCAAATAATCCAAACACAGTGGCAACTCCTTTGGGCTAGGTATTCGACCCAGGACCGATCGATAAGCCGCATCGACGAAAAGCGAGTTGTCGGTCCGCTGCTCTTGAGGGATTCCCGATTCGATTCGTTCCAAAATCAGCGGACTGAGTTCGTGAACCAATGGGCTATTGGTCAATGCCAACGATTGCTGGGGGATCACGGTCCGCGTTCGCCGGTAACAGTCACTCGCATCCGGTCCATCAAATAGCATACCGAGCGAACTTTTGCCATCTTCCTCGGGCTGGCATGAATAATACAGGGTGCGGCGATAAGTTGTGAAGATGTCCTTGTTTTCCAACTCCTGTCCACCCATCGCTGCATCCAGTTTGCCCGAAAGTTGAAGAATCGAATCCCGGAGAACTTCCACCTCCATGCGCCCCGCGTTCATCCGCCAATACAACCGATTCTCTGGGTCTTTTTCTTGCGCCAAATTCCCTGCAACCGACGATTGCCTTTGATACGCTTGGCTTGTGACGATCAAACGATGCAGGTGCTTAATGCTCCAGCCGGACTCCATCCACTCGACAGCTAACCAGTCCAACAGTTGCGGATGGGTAGGTGTGGCGCCGTTTCTGCCGAAGTCAAACACTGTTCGAACCAACGGCTGATGAAAGTGCCTCATCCAAATATGATTCACTCCAACTCTTGCCGTAAGCGGGTTTTTAGGCGAACTCATCCAATGCGCTAACGCTCGTCGGCGACCGCTACTGGTTTTAGGATACTGTGGCGAAAGTGGCTTGTAGGTTGCCTCGGCTACAGCATCCTTTTGCGTCTTCTCCAAAAGCTTCCTTGCCGCTTCCAACTCTTCTACGGCTTTGGCTAATCTTCCAATCCCAGCTTCGAGTTCCTTGGGTCGATTGCTATCCCCTACAGGTCCAGCCTCCATATCTGCCAATATCTTGGTCGCCTCAATCCATTCGACCCTTTTTCGATGCCACTGGCTCATCTTCTCATCGACCGCGGCTCGGTGGCTCAGGGCTGCAATCGATTCTTGGGCCAAATGCGGATCGCCAAGATACTTAGCTCGCTCAGCATCAATACGAGACTGCAAGTCCGCCCGTGACGCTTGACGCCATTCGAGATTGGCCTTGGCCAACTCCAACACCAACCTGTTTCGTTCCAGTGCACGCTGGGCAACTGCCAATTCCTCTTCGAGTTTGCTCAGTGCCAACGATGGCAACGAGCGAACTATCTTCGAGGTTGCAGGCGAAATCGAATAATCTTTGGACGATGTCCAATCGAGACTCCCAACCAATTCAGAATTTTCAGGATGCTTGTCCGATTCAAAGTCAAACGCAATCACCGATGAATCCGAGTCTCCACCATCCGTCACCGCTCGTCGATATTTCCAGTCATCCACGACAGCAACACAACCTGGTCTCGCATCAAACAAGATTCCTTTGGTTGGATCTCCAACAGGATTCCAACCGTTGAGAGCGATCTTGGTGTCTTCAACAAGTGTCCCTTGACTACCGTCTCGCGTGATCTTCAGCGTGCATTGGTCTACTCCAGGATGCAAAGTGAGTTGGACCTCGAACGTCTGATCACCAGAGGAGTCGAATTTGCCAACTTCAAACTCTTCAAAAGATGATGGCTTGTAAGATTTGATCGCCCCCTTTTCAAATCCCACGTAGGTCGCTGTAGCACCGGTAGAGTTGTTGCGAGTGAGTTGAAAGTTGAAGTGCGTATCGGACAAGATCCGGACCAGAAACAGGATTTGGTCACCTTCCTGGACTGAGGGAATTTCAGGCATCGCTCGGTAAATCATCCGCCGTCCGACCTTGGCATCTAGCAACAGCGATTGCTTCCCACTTAGTGCCGCCGAATGCTGCGGAGTATTTTGATTCCGCAGATCGCTAAGTTGCTGTTGGACTTGATGGATCCGATCGAGGCTTTTTTGATGATATGCTTTGGCCTCGTCGGTTTTTTCCATAGCATCCAAAGCCTCCTGCATTGCGTCCATGTCCTTTTGCGCATGGGCAACCGACGCATCGGATTCCTGAATCATCGTTTCGATGATTTGAGGATCCAGTCCGGGATACCATGCATGCGGTGGAAGACTCACCGGTTCGATCGGCTGCTCGAAGGCCGCCTTGAGAAAGTCTGGAACATTCGCAGGAATCGATCCGCGATCGGTTTGACGGTTCCGCTCGTCCCCGCCGGTATAGAACCACGTCGGTGTCTCAGGAGACTTGTCAAACACCCCGACTCGACCAAGCCGCTGGACTTTGCGAAGGGTGCTGTACTCGTAGTCTTGAAAAGGCCCCGGATCCGCTTGGCCGGCCAACCGATCCTGCCGCAGATAGATCGGTTCGAAAAAGGCGCGGAATTGAAAGTAGTTGTCTTGGGAAATTGGATCGTATTTGTGGTCGTGGCAGTGAGCACAGTGAAAAGTCAGCCCCAAGAACGCCTTGCTTGAATGCTCGACATTATTCCGCATCCAATCATTAGGATTGAGTGCGTACCAGTTTCTGACCAAGTAGCCTGTTGCGACATTGGATTTCGGATCGCCGGGTTTGATCTCGTCTGCAGCGATCATCTCACGGATCATTTGATCGTATCCGACGTCTTGGTTGAGCGACTCAACGATCCAATCTCTCCATCGCCAAATCTGCGGTGCACTGTTCCATACATCCGGAACATACCTGCGACCAAACCAATCTGCATACCGCCATACATCCATCCAGTGACGGGCCCATCTTTCTCCGTACTGAGGCGAGGCCAATAGCTCCTCGACGATCTTCGCGTAGGCTTGCTCGGACGCATCTGCTTCAAATCTCTCGATCACTTCGGGACTCGGAGGCAACCCGACGAGATCCAGATAAAGTCGCCTGATCCGCGTTGCTGCGTCCGCCTGTCCTTGGGGCACGACTCCCTGCTCTCGCCATGATTGCTGCAAAAAGGCATCGATGGGATGGAGAACTGATTCCCCCGTAACAGGCACGCTTGGGCGCTGCGGCACTTGAAACGCCCAGTGCTGATTCGGATCGGGCTCGGGTTGGTCGATCGCCGGAATAGGTGCTCCTTGATCGATCCAAGCCGCAAGGAGTTGAATCTGATTTTCCTCGAGTGCATGGCCCTCAGGAGGCATCCTCGATGACGCATCTTGGGTGGTAACCCTCTGAATCAGCAAACTCTTGCTCGCATGATTGCGCTCGATCACCGCTCCGGATTCACCTCCTTGATAAATGGCAGCCGCAGTG
>JBJTAQ010000246.1:0-4105 GCA_046090945.1 Pirellula sp. | reverse complement strand
GATCAGTGCACTTGCGGCAATACCGAGAAGGGCCGATGTCAACCGATGCTCGATCAACGGCTCTCGAAACCTTAAGTCCTCAGATAGATCGACTCGCGGATTTGAAATGCTAGGTAGCAAACTCAAATAGATCATCATCGCCAAGTTCACGATGGGGACAAAAATCCACAAGCCCAACCAAGCATTCTTTCCCGCATCAACTGTGCGACGGACACTCATCGATACGGCAATCCAAAGAAAGGGCAGCGACCAAAGTACAAATGCCCAAGGCAACCACTCAGGGGCCGGTGCCCCAAAGTACTTCTGGCGAACACTGATCAACGGATTGATAAATTCCCAAGGCGGATAGGCTTTGAACGTGAATAAATACACAACAGCCGCTTCAACCAAATACTTGAAGATCATCAATCCAAAACCGCTGATCGCATAAGCGGCCTGACCGACTGGCTCTCGCAAACCAAACCATAATCGAAACAGATATCCGGGGTCGAATGTACTCGATGGACCAGGAGGAATCGGCGCAGGCTCTGCAGAACTCATGGCTTCTTGGATTTGCTTCGAGGAGCTTGCGAAGTCTGCTCCAAAGGACCGGTCATCGGAGGCGTTTCATAAAATTTGCCGTTCTCTTGTACACGTGGATCCCCAGTGGATGTCAACTCCTGCATCAAGCGATCCTCAAGCTCTCTGCGAATCTTGGCATACGCAAGGTCACCTGCAACGTTGTCCATCTGCTGCGGGTCCTTGCGCAAATCATACAGTTCCTCGCGAGGCCGCTTGCCGTAAGCTCGCTCGTAAAAAGGACGCCACTGTGGATCGTCGCGATGGGTCACCAACCAAGCTTTCGTAGGGCCCGCATCCTCGTCCGGATGAGTCGCACGGGTGTTGTTCTGAATCTGCGCATAGGTCAGCGACTGCGGATCCTCTAAACCGTATGGGTCTCCCAAAGGCCAACGATCGGGACGAAAGTTGATGATAAAAAGATAATCCTCAGTGCGAATGGCGCGCTGAGGATATGGGGTCCAGTCCGCACGGGCAGACTCGACATGCCGCTCACGCCCCACAAAGATCGCCGTGCGACTCTGATCCAGCTTGCCGCTGCGGTCAGTGCGTAACATCGACAAAAGACTCTTTCCGGTCATGTTGCTCGGTATCGGCAAACCAGCTGACTCGAGGATCGTCGGCGCTAAGTCCGTCAAACTCACGAGATCATCGATAATTCGATCTCCAGGAATCATCGGTCCACTGATGGCCAGAGTCACCGAGGTCCCAAATCCATAGAGGTTGCATTTGCCGTGAGGAAAACCCGGAGGGCCGTGATCTCCACTGACGATTACCATAGTCGAATCTGCAAGACCACTGGCTTCGAGACGATCTAGCAACACACCAACGGACGCATCATACGCAGCGATCTCGCCAAAGTAATCCGCCATATCCTCTCGCACGATCGGCACATCAGGCAGAAACGGTGGCAACTTGCCCTCGAAGTCGTCGGGATTAAACCCCCAGAGTTTTTTCCCCGACCCTTGAACCCATTGCCGATGGACATTGGTCGGGCCATACCAATAACAAAATGGTTTACCCTCAGGACGCTCACTCAAAAATTGGTCGAAGTTCGATGCCATCTCATCGAGAAGCGTTTGTTTGGCATCCTCGAAGCTTGCACCCTCGTCGATCATCTTCGTCACATTCTCAGAGAAATCATTGATGCGTCGCCCGGATTTCTCATAAGCGAACTTGCCTGCACCATAGGGCGCATCGCCTGGTGTGCCTGGCCCCCAAACTTTGAAACTCTCTCCGATGTGATATCCTGCTTGATGTAGCAGAAGTGGAAAGGCAGGAATGTTCGAATCCCATCTGGCTCCCTGAAGAATCGATGCCTGGCCCGTCCGCCAGAAATGTTGCCCCGAGAGCAGCGCACTACGGCACGGAGTGCAACTCGGTGCCGATACAAATGCGTTGCAAAACAAAACACCCCGCTTGGCGATGCGATCGATATTCGGAGTGCGAACCAACGACTGCAATCCGTTTTGAGGTTCGTACTTGGCGTAAGCGCTCGCGTACCTCCCCCAATCGTCTGCGAAGAGAAACAGAACGTTCGGTTGCTGTGCCTCAGCGCATCGCTCAAGCCCAAAAAGAAAGCTGATCGCACATGCGATCAGCTTCCCATAAAATCTCGTCTTAGGATGCTTCATCGATACCATCCTAGTTCTTGAGCAAATCCTTCGGCTGAATTTTCTGGTTGGTAAAGTACGCCTTGTCTTTGAAACCAAAGTAGCTGGGCTTGTAGGACTCAGGAATACTCACACTGGCCTTGGACGGAACCTCAAGACCGACTCCCCAATAGACGGAGTTTACGAACAACCGCCGCAGGTCCTCACTGAGCAGATCGACCGCAGCCCCAATCGTTGATCCGATCGCTTTGCCCTCTTTGCCTTCTGCCAGACCATTCCACTCAGGCATCTTGTAAGCCTTCGTCCAAACCAAAGCTTGCATCGGATTGTTCTTGTCCCCTTCCAACGCTGGGTCCGTGGGCTTCATCCCCGAAAGGACTTGGCCAAACATCACAACGTTTGCATCGGCAGGTAAATGAACAACTCCATATACATCTGTCGGACCAAAGACGTCGGAAACGCCTCTCAAGATCGGCGCGTCGGCATGCTTGGGATTGATCACCCCACGGGTCGCTTGGCCATTATGCACTCCATGGTGGGAGACCCACGTCTCGCCGACAACCTGCTGTCCGAACCCCCCTTGCCACTTGCCATTGTTCCATGACCAGTGTGCATAAGGATGGTTGGCATCGCCAAAATTGAACGGATGAGTCGCCGTACGAATCGCAAGCAGCGGCTTGCCAGCCCGAACGAATTGATCGATGTGCTTCATCTGCTCAGGTGGCAACGCACGAAATCGCAGGAACATCACCATGAAATCTGCGTCGTCGAGCTGCTCAAGACCTGGGATGTTGCTCGAATAATTCGGATCCACCGTCTTGGTATCGGGATTGATCGCGAAATGAACAGTGCAGTGAAAGCCGTGCTGCTCGGAAAGGATCTTAGCCAACATCGGCAAAGCTTCCTCGCTGCGATACTCCTCGTCTCCCGATATCAGCACCACTTTCTTGCCCGAGCCCGCCTTGCCTGCAGCTCCAGGCATATTGAGCCAAAGGTCTTGAGCCAAGAGAGCCAGCGGTTGCGCAGCGATGAATCCAAGCAACAAACAGACCCGGAGAGAACTTTCAAAAAAACGACTCATCGAATTGGTTTCCTATGGTGTAACGACGGGGACGCGATCACTCGTAATCGCGTTTGATGATCCTTTCGAGAACCGGCAACTTTTCGTCGATCGTACCAGTCGCCAGGACTTGGCCATCGGGACCAGCGATCGCCCCGAAAGCGTCCACTTTTAGTGTCTCATCGATCAGGCCTTTGGAAAAGTAGAGCTGGACTTCGGCAAGCCGATCGAGCACGCTACGAGAGTTGTCGGCAGCCAAGGCTGGCAAGCGTTTCTTCTTGACCGACTCGGCAGGAATGTTCGGAAGATCCTCGAGCATGTAGGCCTCTTGAAGCTTCTGCATAAAACCGTTTACCGCGTTTTCGATCTTGGTCTCCGGATTCTTGTCGACCGCAATGTCTCGATTGTTCAGCGAACTGCCGTTGATGGTCTTGTCCTTGGCATCCTTGGCCGCTTTAAGGTTGATCGCGCGAACGCGGCAATCGTTCTTGATCGAACGATTGGCGATGATCATCGACGCATCGACTTCGAAAACAATCAGTGCATCGTAGTGCTGCTCAGTGGCACGCTTGGCCAAATCGGCAAGGCTATCACCACTTCCGATATAGACCAAGCCGGGTCCAAGAGGAATCGATCCGCTTGGCAGCGCTAAATCTTTCGCATTGAAATTCTTTACAAGCGAGCTGAGATTCGACAAAGACGGAGCGCCCGGTATGCCGCCACCTCCAGACTCTTGTCCGAAGCCAGGAACTCCACCGCCTGGCGCTCCAAGATCCAAACCAGCTCCACCGCCCGGACCAGCAGGCCCAGCACCTGGCCCCGGAGATCCAGGTGCACCGCCTCGAAGTCCCATCGAGCCAGCTCCTGGTCCACC
>JBJTAQ010000245.1:0-3453 GCA_046090945.1 Pirellula sp. | reverse complement strand
TCCTTGCGCAACCGAAGATCTCTGCCCATCGGTTGCTCGATGTAATGGATCTTAGGGACCGCCTCTTTGTTCAATCGCTCAAGACGCTCTAAGAAGTCGATCACGTAGTCCTCGTTTTCACAAGCCTCATTAAAATCAAGGCTGTACGAGAACTGCTTGGTAGGGAACGCACGCGAGGCGATCCTCTCGATCTCAACAACTCGACCTACATCCGCGTCGAGTTCCTTGCCCGTAAGCTTGATCTTCAAGTGCGAGAGTTGCTGAGTTTTGATCCACTCTTCGAGAGTTTCGGGCAAGCCATCCCCAATCTTGCGACTCAAATCGTCCTTGCTCAACGGATCGAGGGACCCGACCAGATGGTACAGAAACAGCGTAGGAGATGTTTTGGGGTTGATGATCTCTGAAAAGTTCTTGCCGACGAACTCCTCGCCCAGCCAATGCGACAGATCGCTGCCGACATGCTCGTGGGTGAAGCAGTCAAAGGAGTTCTTGCCATGCAAACGACCGTAAGCATCATGGAGCGCGATATCCAGAGGGGACAGTGCCAGAGCGATCGCAAGATCCGGGATCGGCTCGGCCAGTTTCATCGCTGTGGCGAGTTCCTCCGCTAGTTTCTTCGCGATCGGTTTGAGTTGCCCTGCTAGGTGCAGCGGATGCTGGTCTGGATCGAGCTTGGATGCCGCCGCGACGATCCGTTCTGCAAGAACCACGATCGTCTTCAAAGCCATCTCTGGAGTCAAAGCAGTGGTTGGCCAAGCCCATGCGGTTCCCATGGTCATCTCGCCGATGCCATGGGCTCGCTTCTTGGTCGATTGATCTTCAAGCGTCAGCAGCACTCTAAAGACGGTGACATCATTAACGACTCGCCCACCGAATTTCAGGGGGAAGCGATACAAGTACGGGAATTTCTCCGATTCTGCCTCAACGACTACAAGCTGCGATTTGCTCATGGAACCTAAAAAACTCGATGCTAATAACAGTAGATAGGGGACGTCCAGCGTCACGGAAGCCGCTCGGTGGATAGCATAGACTTTTTAAGTCCGCGTCCGAAAGGGTCCAAACCCAAAAACTCAGGGTTTTTTAACCACATCCTTGGCTCAACGACAATAGCGAGGCTGTTTTACTGGGTTTTTGATGTACTTTGAAGCGGTGGCACAACGTAGAACGGCTGTCCCCAGCCGTTCAGAACCGCTAGTTTCAGCAACCTAACCCTCAAACACAAAACCCCCGAAGCATCCTCGTTGGAATCAACGTAATTCAAGCTCCCCCACCGCTGAGGACAGAGGGTGGCACAACGTAGCACGACTGTCCTCAGCCGTTCAGAACCGCTAGTTACTGCCAGCCGACAAAGCTCGAGCGATATACTTGGCCAGGATATCAGTCTCCAGGTGGACCGAGTCCCCGGGCTTGAGATCTCCCAGGGTGGTCGCGGCCAACGTATGCGGGATCAAAGCCACTGAAAAGTGTTGGTCATCGGCTTGGACCAACGTCAGACTAACCCCATCAACAGTGATCGAGCCCTTGGGTGCCATCTGTCGAAGCAGAGCCAGTGGAGCTGTGAATTCATAAAAGCGCCATTGATCCTCGTAGCCGATCCGTTGGAGCTTTCCCAGTCCATCGATGTGGCCGGTGACGAAATGTCCCCCAAGTCGGTCTCCGACACACAGAGATCGCTCGCAATTGACAAACTGACCTACCATCAACGTTCCAAACTTGGTTTTCGATAGCGTCTCTGACCCAAGTTCAAAGGAGCAAACGGAACCGTCGATCTGCACGACGGTCAAGCAGCACCCTCCGAGAGCAACACTATCTCCGAGCATCACCGATTTACCATGGGAACAAGCCAACTCCCGGAGATCAAATGCCAATCTCTTGCCGGGTCCAATATTCTCAGAGGCCACCAATGGAACTTTGGATTCAACGAGTCCGGTAAACATAGAAAATGAACCTCATTAGTGCTGTTAATCGCACTCGGTCTCAAAGGGACTGGGGGATCGAGTAACTCGAGGGAAGAACTGATTTTTTGGGAGTAGTATGCCCGTCGGCACCCAAGGCAGACTAGCAAATTTTCGAATTATCGGGCAGAATTCAAAACCGTCGAGAGACAAACGGTTAAAACGCATCAGTAGACTTACTCGCGTTGCCTTTTTCCCTTTCTTTTTGAGACCCAACCATGAGCTTGATCGAAAACATCCAAGGCCGACAGATCTTTGATTCCCGAGGAAATCCTACCGTTGAGGTCGATGTGCGTCTGGTCGATGGGTCGTTTGGTCGCGCTGCGGTGCCGAGCGGTGCGAGCACCGGGGCTCACGAAGCTTGGGAATTGCGAGACGGGGACAAATCGAAGTACATGGGTAAAGGGGTCCTCGGTGCGGTGGCAAACATCCAGGAAAAAATTGCCGATGAGTTGATCGGTATGGATGCATTGGATCAACGATCGATCGATGCTACCCTGTGCGCTATCGACGGCACACCCAATAAAAAGAGCCTTGGGGCGAACGCCATTCTTGGAGTGTCTTTGGCGGTGGCCAAGGCTGCGGCGAGTTTTACAGGTCAACCTCTATATCGCTACCTTGGAGGTGCAGGGGCACACTTGCTCCCAGCCCCGATGATGAACATCGTCAACGGCGGCCAACACGCCGACAACTCGGTCGACGTACAAGAGTTCATGGTGATGCCTTTGGGTTTTGACTGCTTTAGCGAAGCCCTCCGCGCCGGGACCGAGATTTTCCATCACCTCAAAAAGGTTCTCAACGAAAAGAAGTACAACACGGCTGTGGGTGACGAAGGAGGGTTCGCGCCGGACCTCAAGAGCAATCGTGAAGCGCTCGATTTGATTATGGATGCGATCAAGCGCGCTGGTTACGAGCCTGGCAAGCAGATATTCATCGCCTTGGACGTCGCCGCCACCGAGTTTTACGACGAGAAAACCCACAAGTACACGATCGATGGCAAGCAGCTATCAGGTGATCAAATGGTTGACTTCTTGGCCGATTGGGTAGCCAACTATCCGATTTGCTCGATCGAAGACGGTTGCTCGGAAGACGATTGGGATTCTTGGAAAAAGCTGACTGACAAGGTTGGCTCCAAGGTGCAGCTTGTCGGCGACGATTTGTTCGTCACCAACACCGAACGACTGCAGCGGGGTATCGATGCGGGGATCGCCAATAGTATCCTGATCAAAGTCAATCAGATTGGAACATTGACCGAAACGATCGAAGCGATCCAATTGGCTCATCGCAATGGGTACACGAGCATTTCGAGCCACCGAAGTGGCGAGACCGAGGATTCGACGATTGCCGACTTGGCCGTCGCTTTGTCGACTGGACAAATCAAGACCGGCTCGGCCTCTCGATCGGATCGGATGGCCAAGTACAACCAATTGATCCGTATCGAAGAGGAACTTGGAGAAGGAGCCCGCTATGCGGGACCGCTGTTCCGACGCAAGTAAAC
>JBJTAQ010000244.1:0-1682 GCA_046090945.1 Pirellula sp. | reverse complement strand
CACCAGGTATTTTAGGAATCGCAGCCTCCTTGGTTCGCAGATTCGTCACTTGAGCACCCCCTAGATAGGATACATTCCTACCTCGATCGATACCGGCAAGGATCGCGGAGAGACCGTGATAATCGTCCTGTGTCCAATGGTCTAGAGGATGATTGTGGCAGTTAGCGCACTGCATCCGCGTTCCCAAAAAAACTCGACTGACCAACTCTGCATGGGCTCTGGGGTCCTGCGCAAGCCGTGCAAAGCTAGCTTGTCCATTGTTATGAGAATCTCCAGTGCTCATGAACAACTCCCTAGCGATCTGCTTCCAGGATTGCCCATGGGAGACTCGATCGTACAAGTAGCTTTCTAGGGCCTTGGTCGCCTCAGGATCATTGGCGATCGGTCTTAGTCCCAACCATCGAGCCAACCGAAAAGTCCAATAGCGATGATAGTCCTCCGAGTTGCACAAACGATCCAAGGTCGCGAGTTTTCGATGGGAAGGATCACTCCTTTGAAATGCTCGAATCTCCTCGATCGTAGGGATTCTACCAACGAGATCCAAGCTCACTCGTCGCAACCACTCTAGATCACCGATCGAGGCTGAGGCTTGGAGGTTGGCTCGATCAAGCAGTCCTTGTATCTCACGATCGATCCATGAACTCGGATTTGACGTCTCCGACGACTTGATAGGGTAGGGGACGATCAAAGCAGTAGATTCCAATTGGCCTGCAAATCTTGCGACGATCAAATGCCTTCCAGGCCGATTGAGCTTTAGAACCGGCGGACTCTGCGAGCTCCATTCAACGCAAGCGTTCGGATCAAACTCCCAACTGGTCTTGTCGGTCACTTCGATACTCGACGAGGACCCGTTGATCCTCGCGTAGGCTTTGAGCGCTCGAAGGTCGCCTGGCTGTAACGTTTCGTGTGCATGGACTTCGATCCAAAACTCATCGACTCGGATCGGCTCGCCGTAAGGGGTCCCGGATTTGATCCAGTTGGCTAGGGTGACAGCCGTCGGACTATCGGGATCGAAACGAACCTGTCCCTCATGAGCGATCCTGCCGCTAGGTTTGGCGATGATCAGACTCTCCTCGGGATTTCGATAACGAACTCGCCGGGATCCGAATGCGTGAACAATCTGATCGTAATCCGACTTGGGGTCCGATCCCCACAAGGACAAAAAAAATTGGCCGCGTCCGGCCACTGCGCCGTGGCAGGCCCCCGAGTTGCACCCATGCTTGGTCAACAAAGGCAATACATCTAGCTCGAATGAAGGCGGTTCATTCTGAGCGAATATTCGCGAAAACAACAACAGCCAGAACATCAGGCTCCGGATTGGTATCCCCAGGCGATGCCATTGGATTTTACGGATGGAGAGTTCAAGGCGACTTCGGGGCATCTTGTGGCCTCTTGGCGTCTTGGCCATACATTTCCGCCCAACGTCTAAGATAAGCTTGTGCGGGGGGCGTGCCGTAGTTCTCTAATTTACCGCTCGAAACGATGGTCGAGGAAATTCGACCGATCTCCCTTTGGATCGCAGGAGACTTGGCGATCGCTTTCTCGATTGCCTCTGCAGCTTGTTCGACCTGTTTGGTGTCTGCATCGAGGGCGATCAAGGGCCTGACAAGTGCGCGAATCGCTTCGGGATCCGGTTTGGCTGCTTCGGCCGTTTGCGAACTGCGCCCCTGGGCTTGCATCGC
>JBJTAQ010000243.1:0-5546 GCA_046090945.1 Pirellula sp. | reverse complement strand
CTCGATCAAACATGGCTAAACTCACGATTCGCAATGATGCTTGCGCTCTGGATTTCCTCTCCCTTGGAGCATTGGTTCATAGACTTGATCCAGGGATCATCCCGTTTCGCAAAGCGCGGAATTTCGAGGTTCACGTCTCGGGTGGTGAGTAAAACGTCGCAGCCAACCTCGCAGACTGTTTCGGCCTTACGACCGGCGTGACCACTGCGATGGTTAACTATGGCATCGGGGAGTTGGTTCAAACCCGAGTCAAGGAGATGGGGGTTAAACCGTTCTACAAGTTCTTCGAGCATGACGGCGTACGAGGCCCAAACATCGCTACGGTCTACAGCGATCGAGGTCAAGGCGTAAGACCACCCGTGGTTTATTACAACCGAGCTAACGAAGCAGGAGCGATGCTCAAGCCAGGAGATTTCGACTGGAAAACGATCTTCGCAAGTGGCGTGCGTTGGTTCCATTCCGGCGGTATCTTCGCCGCCCTGTCCGAGACTACCTCTCCGCTGATCATCGAGGGGATGCAAGCGGCCAAAGCTGCCGGCTGCGTCACCTCCTTCGACTTGAACTACCGAGCCAAGATTTGGGCAGCCATCGGAGGTGCTTCCAAAGGCCAAGAGATGGTTAGCCAAATCGTTCAGCATGTCGACGTCCTGGTCGGCAACGAAGAGGACCTCCAAAAGAGCTTGGGAATTAAAGGCCAAGATGTCGAGCACAAATCGGAACTCGATCCCGAAGCATTCTTCAGAATGATCGATAAAACCATCGAGCAGTTTCCGAACGTGAAGATGGTCGCAACGACGTTGCGAGAAGTTCGATCGACCAACCGTCACGATTGGGCAGCGGTTCTGTGGTACGATGGAAAACGGTACATCAGCCCGACCATGCAACTCGACGTGATCGACCGCATCGGCGGTGGAGATGGTTTTGCCGCAGGACTTTTCTACGGAATGCTCGCAGGCAAAGACCCCGAACAAGCTCTACGTTTGGGCTGGGCACATGGCGCACTGCTGACCACTTTCCCCGGCGATACGACCATGGCAAAACTGCCCGAGGTCGAATCCTTGGCCAAGGGTGGTTCGGCCCGCGTGCAGCGATAAGCCGACTCAACCAATCATCGACATAAAAACGCCGTGGTTTTCTGACATCGCGGCCGGGATATCGGTTGGTGTCGCACCGTCTTCCATCAGGCACCAACCGGTGAAGCCCGTGGCATCGCATGCCTTGAGCTTGTTGAATAACGCACCCCATGGGTAGTCGACTTTTCCAGGACGCAGGTCATGGATGTGGACAGTACCCATCCAACGAGCCAACGCATCAAAGTTCGCCTCGAACCCTGCGCCGTTGAGGTCTGTAGGATTGCAGTTCCAGCAGACCACCACGTTTGGATGATCGGCGACTTCCATGATCCGTTTCATATTCGGGATCTCTTGAGTCCCCTTGCCGTGAACCTCAACCCGGATCTGCTGATTGGCTTTGGCTGCATACTCACCAACTATGCGAAGCGACTTGCCGATCTGTTCGAGTGTCTTCTCGACGGGCACTTCCTGAGGAAGTCCGTTCGGGCGAACCTTCACACCGCTACCGCCGAGTTCAGCGCAAAGATCGATGAAGGCTTTGGTCTCATCGATGTTCTTTTGAACGGTCGCTTGATTGACAGCGTGGTACTCGCACGCACTGCCGAGTCCAACCAAGGCCACGGGTGAGTCCGCAAACCGCTTCTTGGCCTCAGCTCTTTGGGCCGCCGTCATACTTGGCTCGACGCCGTGCTTGTGAGTGCTTCGAAGCTCGACCCCAGCGTACTTGGTTTGCTCGCAGACTTTGAGCAAATCGGGTAGCTCAAAGTCCTTGCCCCACTGGTAGGTGACCAGACCAAGTTTGAGTTGTCTTGCCGATGGCTCGATAGGTGTCGAAGCGAGGGCATTTCGATTCAGCAGAGCACTTGCTAGCGATGCGGTGGATAAAGCAAGTAAGTCTCGGCGTGAAAGACTTGGTGGATCAGCAAGAGTGGATCTGGGCATAACAACAGTGGATCCTGTTCGAGAGTGGATGGGCAGGAACGAGGACCCGATTATATACAAAAAACACCCTCGAAAAAAACGCCTTTAAAATCGGCAGCGCTACAAAGCCGCTAAGGCAGAGGGTGTTTTTGAAAGAAATCCCACATCATTTGGTTGGCGCTGAATTCCTCAGAAGTATCTCCGACGACCCATTCACGGTTCTCGCCGCCGGGCCAAGTGTGTCCGCCCCCAATCACTTTTACGAACTGCAAATCGGGAGCCTCAGCACTTGAGTCGATCGAGTATCGCTCAACTTCGACCCTAGTTTTGTCAGCCTTGCGATCGGGCCATCGTTCGAATTGACAAACGAGGACGTCGGAGGCATCCGAGCCATTGCATGCAACGAGCAGTTTTTTCCAGACGCTGAGCGTCTGCGGAACACTCAGGAACTCGAGGTTCTTTGGGGTCTTGAGATTCGGGCCATTCCATGCCACGACCTTGTCATCCGTTCCATGGATATGCAGGGTAGGGACGTAGCGTTTGGCACCTCGGGTCGTTACTGCCAGAGTGCCTGCCACCGGAGCGATCGATGCAAAAAGATCTGAGGCTTCGATTGCCAGTCGGTAACAGAGCATACCGCCATTGGAAAAACCGGTGGCATGAATACGATTGGGATCAACCTGGTACCGCTTGATCAATTCATGAACCATACATCGAACAAAACCAACATCATCCTCAGCGATTCGTTCGAGTCTTCCTGAGCGTCCACCGGAGTTCCAGGTCCGGAAAATTCCGTGTCCGTCGCCATCGGGATACACGACGATGAAATTGCAGCGGTTACCCAAATCATGCAGTCGCGTCATCTCGGCCATCGTTTCGCCGTTCATCAGCACGCCATGAAATGCGAACACCACCGGTAATCCTCCCTGGTCGCACTGCGGAGGCAAATAGACCGTAAATTCGCGTACTTGGCCATCATGAAAGAGCACATGACGGACTTTACGACTCGGACCGGCTGCGAGCGACAAAGAGCTGAGCCAAAGAAAAACACAAGCGATCGCTGCGGCAGAAGCGAACTTTGAAACAAGCCTATAGGCTCGGTGAACTAGGCTACCAAATCCTTGGTTTGTGGTTGCGTCCATTGCACACTAGGGGCCTTGGGCGATGAGGGGCCACCCCATCGGCCAAAGTATTCGATTGCCATTAAAATACACGCCAGCAACATAAAAATGTTGGCCAGGATGATCATCATCGTATAGATCGAGATCGGTTGCTTGGACATGTTCGGATTAGCTTCAGATTAGCTAGGAGGACTAAGACTCGGTGAATAATTGGTTTAGTAAACCTTCGAAGCGACTTTATCGCCGGCTTGGATGAAACCCTTGCGGTAGCTAGGCAGAATCTTTCCAACAGCCTTGTCGTCAGCGATCGTTCGTATTTCGATCCGTCCCAAGTAAGAACCGTTGCGGAAGATATCGAGCTGATGGCCAGTCCGGAGCCCATCATCGCGTCCGACGGAAACTTCGACCGACTGATCAGCCCCTACAGCCAGAACCACGCCCTTGAGATCGCTTGGAGGAACATCTTCGGGATCCTTGATACCGGCTGCAGCCAAGGCGGCACCACGCGTATCGGCCAAGGCTTGGTACATGGTGGATTGTTCGCGAAGAGTCTTGATCTCTGAATCCAGGTCGATCTTCTTGCTCTTGAGCGTATTGAGTTCATCGGTCAGATTGATGACCGAGCGACGCTGGGCATTTCTGTCGGTAATGATTTTGTCGATTTCTTGCTTGAGCAAATCGTTTTCGCTGGTGATCCGTTTCAGCTCAGCCAGCGTTTGCGCCAAACTTTGCGTAGCTTGTGTATTTTTCGAATTCAAGTCGTTCAGTTGGGTGTTGGCTTGCTGGTTCTTCTCTCGCTCGGTATCGAGTTGCGTTTGCAGAGCGGCCAGAGATACCCGACGAGCAACTTGTTCCTGCGATAGCTGGGTCTTGTTGACCTCGGCTGCTTTCCGCAGTTCCGAAATGGTTGCGTCCAACGATTTTTGGGTATCCTGGGCCTTCTGAACTTGAGCCCTAAGGTCTTTATGGGACGCATTCACGGCCACCGAAGCGACGAAGAATGCGACGCTTAGAATCAAGAGCAACAACGTGAAGATCTGGCCGAGTCGTGTCATGAGTCAACCGCTAGCTGGGAGTTCAAGAAACAGAGGAGCTGAATTCCTGCGTCGGCGCGAAATCGTGCCGGGCATTCGGGTTCCGAGTATAGTTCGTTATCGTCGTCAATGTCAACGAAATCACAAAAAACTGAACGAAATCGGGACTCACACCCAAAACGAGTGCCGTTTGGACGATTTGGGTAGGGCGACGACGCTAGACTTCCTAGTTTGTAGGGGTTATACCAGTCCCGAAGGCTTGGTAATTGGTTAATTCTCTTGTATCCTCTACAGTTCCGTGAGATAGGCTTTTTTGGCGGGATGTCGCGAATCGAAATCCCCGCCAGACTGCGAAGATACCCGTCTAAGCCGTAGAAATAAACAAGAAATGAACGCTTCCCCCCCTTCGGCCCCAGGTTCTGCCGGTTCCCTCTCGGGATTCCTGAAAAAACACGATTTTCTCATTCGCCGTTTGCACTCTCTGAGCGGATTGGTTCCGGTCGGGGCGTACATGTGCGTCCACCTCATAACGAATTCGAGCCTCAACGGAGGGCCGGCGGTCTTCCAGAATGCGGTGTTTGCAATTCACAGCATTCCATTCCTACCGGTAGTCGAGTGGACATTTATCTTCTTACCAATCCTCTTTCACGCGATCGTCGGGGTTTGGATCGCTCGTAGCGGGCATTCCAATTTGAGGAACTACCGATACACGAGCAACAAAAGGTACTGGCTCCAGAGGACCACCGGTTACATCGCCTTTGCCTTTATTTTCATCCATGTTCTCCACCTCCACGGTTGGTTCCATTGGGATTGGTGGCTGGGGTTTGTCGAGCCCCTGGGAATGGCCCAGTTCCGCCCCTACAACGCCGCAAGCTCTTTAGCACAAGCCATGAAGAGCCTCGGGTTGCTATGGCCTTTGGTCTACTTCGTGGGTGTCCTGGCCTGCGTATTTCATCTTGCCAACGGCATTTGGACCGCAGGGATCACTTGGGGCATTTGGGTCTCTCCGACCGCTCAAAAGCGAGCCACCGTCGCCTGCACCGTGTTTGGAATCCTCCTGGGAATGGCAGGACTGAGTTCTCTTGTGGCTGTGACGAAGACCGATCCAGCAACGGCCAAAGCCATTGAAGACCAAATGTACAAGGTGCGTGTCGAAGGTCACATGATCGAGCCAAACGAACACAAGCGAACTGATGGTCGCCACTCGGCTTCTGCTGCAAAAATCCCTAACGGTGTGGCGGCAACGTCCGAAGCACCCTAGGTGCGGCGATTGGGCTGATGGCAATTGGCGAGTTCAAGACCAGCCAAAGATTCATTCAAACTGTATCACAATCTAACCACAAGATAACAAGGTCGAAAAATGGCGAGCAATCGGGTGTTGGTTGTCGGTGGCGGAC
>JBJTAQ010000242.1:0-7728 GCA_046090945.1 Pirellula sp. | reverse complement strand
TTTGCCTGGCCACAAAACCTAAAATCTCCCGACGCTCTGCCAGAGTTAGCAGATTCGCAAATCCTGTGTCCATGTTGATCGCCGGGATCAAACCGCAGTTCCAGGTGCGCTCAAGCCCACGATGGTACGAGTCAAAATCGATTCTCCCAACAGGCTTCCACGGCAGATAAGCCGCCGAAATACCTTCAGGCTTGCGTTTCATCTGGATCAGAGGTATCGGTAGCATCAATCAATTCCGGATGAAGAAGACAGGCAAACAAGTCCCCGTCCTTGACCGCGATTTTCTGAACTTCGACCTACCTCTCCTCGGGAGATCGAAACATCTACATGAACCAGATCGGCATTGTATCGCGAAGGCATAAAAGCGGAACGACGCAAACCGTACGGTCCACTTGACCAACCGACAAACGCAGCGAAACGCGATCCCGAACCCTAAAACCCCTCCGCGGGGGGGTTTTCCTAGAAATCGCGCGTTAAATTCGGCATGCTGGGTAAAATATGACGTGCGTAACGGAGACTATTCGATAAACTTTGCCACTTGGGTTTCCTATTCGCGAGTTATAGGGAAATTTGATTGAACGGATAACGCGTCGGCATCGAAGTCCCCCTCGGGAATTCGATAGGTCTGCTCTCATCATCGAGAATGCTGCCATGGAGTTTATGACGCGGGAAGTGGTGTACCCTTTTTTGATCATCGGAGATTTTAGAATGCGTCGATTCGTTATCGCTTTGGCAATCGTAGGATGTGCGATTGCAACTTCGTCCAACGCCTCTGCTGGCGTTTTCAACCGCAAGAAGGATTGTAGTGGCGCGGCTGCTGCTTCCTGCTGTGCACCAGCACCAGCACCAGCTTGTGCTCCCGCTCCTGCCTGCGATGCAGCACCCGCTTGTGCTCCTGCTGCCAAGCGAGAAGGGCTCTTGACCCGTCTGCATGCACGCAAAGCCTCGTGCAGCGCACCGGCAGTCGCAGCTTGTGAACCAGCCCCAGCACCTGCTTGCGATCCATGTGCTCCTGCAGCCAAGCGAGAAGGTCTCCTGGCTCGGTTGCACTCCCGCAAGAAGGCTTGCAGCGGTGCCGCTGCTCCAGCTCCTTGCTGCGATGCAGCTCCAGCACCATGCGCAGCTCCAGCACCATGTGCAGCTCCAGCTCCCGCTCCTTGTGCAGCTCCAGCTGCCAGCAGCTGCTGCGATGCTGACCCATGTGCCAAGCCAGCTCGTCCGAAGATGCTCTCGGGCTTGATGGCCAAGGCTAAGACCCGTCGCGCTAGCTGCTCGGCTCCTGCTGCTTCGAGCTGCTGCGATGCTGCTCCAGCTCCAGTGGCTGTTGCTGCCCCAGCTCCTGCTTGCGGTTGCAACTAATTTTAGCTTCAAATCCTACCCGAGAAAGTTGCGGCTAAGCTCAACGACTCGGTTGCGAAAGCTTATATCAAGCGGTCTTCGTAAGCAGACCGCTTTTTTTGTGCACACATCCTATCGATTCCACTATTGTAATCATCCCCCGATGCGATTCAGTTTATTCCCTACCAAGCCCGCCGCACAAGCGTCCGGTATCGAGGAATCATTCCTACAAGTTGGCATAGGGACAAGACCGGTGGTCTTCCTGCATGGCTTGTTCGGTTCGACCGCGCACTGGACCGGTACGATGGATCATCTTGCAAGAGATTACCTCTCAACCGCTATCCAGCTACCTTTAGATCGCAAAGGTGATCGACGCTCCGAGGGGGTTCGAGCCATCAGCGATTTGACCACGGTCGTCGACCAGTCGCTCCATGCTGCAAAAGTTAATCAACCGATGGTGCTTGTCGGTAATTCGCTCGGGGGGTTGCTGGCAATCGACTACACCCTCAAGTATCCAGATCGTGTTTGCGGATTGGTGCTTGCCGGCTCGGCCGGCCTTCAGGAACGAAGTCTGACCGATGGTGCCAAACCCAAGGCGACTCGAGACTTCGTACGGTCCGTCATCAGCGGAATCTTCCACGATCAATCCTTGGTCACCGATGAATTGGTTGAAGAGTGGTTTGAAACCATGAACGATCGAAACTACACTCGATTCATCCTCAGGGTATCCCGTGCGACACGCGATCGAAACGTGCAGCAGGAACTACATAAAATCAACAAACCTACGCTGATCGTCTGGGGCAGGAATGATCAGATTACACCTCCGGATGTCGCCGTTCAGTTTCAATCGAGTATCCCTGGGTCCAGGCTGGTCTTTTTGGACAATTGTGGACATGTCCCCAACGTCGAACAACCGGATCTTTTCAACGAGCAACTCGCTGAATTCCTACCGAAATGTTTCTAGTAAACCCCGATTAACCCAAAACCATGAAATTCCAACGACGCTTCAAATTGATCGCTTCCGTAACCGTGGCCTTGGGGTCTTGTCTAGTGAGCAATGCGCACTCCGGCGAGCCGATCGCAGTTCGGATGGCTAGCGATTATGCGCTCTCTCCCGATGGCCAGACGCTTGTCTTTCGATGGGCGAACGAACTGTGGTCGACGTCCACAAACCAACCCGACGCCATCAAGCGACTGACAAACCATCCCGCCGTCGACGCCGAACCGAAATTCTCGCCCGATGGAAAACGACTCGCGTTTACAAGCAATCGCTCAGGCTCGAATCAAATCTATGTGATGCCTGCCGAAGGTGGAATCCCAGAACAGAAAACCTTCCACTCCGAAGGCTACTCGCTGGCCGATTGGTTCCCGGATGGCAATAGTGTACTGGCCGTCGCAAGCCGCGATCACTTTTGGCGAGGCTCTAGTCGCATGATGCAGATCGATGTGACCAAGCGAGCTGCCGAGAAGGTGCTGCTCGACGATACCGCTTCGAATCCAGCCTTATCCAACGACGGAAAGAAAATCCTCTTCGTTCGAGAAGGCGAACGATGGTGGAGAAAAGGTTATACCGGCGAGCGCGCCGGGCAAATCTGGATGCTCGACCTTGAAACCGGACAGACCAAAGAACTGCTCCACGAGAAACTCGAATGCCTCTGGCCATTGTGGATGCCGGGTGGCAAGGGTTTTTATTTCGCAAAAGGGACCCAGCACGGACTGGATCTTTGGCGCTATCGATTCGCCGCCGACAATCAACCCGCTCGCCAGCGAAAAGTTTGGGGATTTGAAGACGATTCGATCGCTAAGCCATCGATCTCACGCAATGGATCCACCATCGTCTTTCGCCATCTATTCGACACGTATATCCTGCACCCCGGAAAAGACCAACAGCCGACCAAGTTGGATTTGAAAGTCGCATCCGATACCGATTTGCCAGACGACCTCCAACGAAGCACCGGAAGCAGGGCCGATCAAGTTGCGTTTACTGAAGATGGCCTTGAAATCGCATTCACGCTCAACGGCGATCTCTGGGTGATGGATACGGAACTCAAAGAACCCGTACAAGCGACCCGAAGCGATGGATACGAAGAGTCGCCAGTTTTCGCAAACGACGGAAAATCCCTCTGGTTCACCCGACGCGAAGCTGGACGAGTCGACATTTGGAAACTAGAGCCCAAAGAACCGACGAAGTATTGGTGGCAGCAAACGGAATTTATCGAGACTCGCATCACCGAATCAGCAGGTTCCAAGTCCAATCTTCGCTTCACCCCCAATGGCAAGCATCTGCTGTTCAACCAAGGTCGCGGAGATCTTGTCGCCATGAATCTGGACTCTAAGCAGACGACGATCCTCGTCGACAGTTTCAGCGAAGTCGATTTCTCGATCTCTCCCGATAGTCGCTGGGTGGCCTATGCATCCCAAGATGACGACTTCAACAGCGAGATATGGGTCATGCCGCTGGATAAGCATGCGCCTCCCGTGAATGTTTCAAGACACCCAGACAATGACCAGTCCCCTGTCTTCTCTCCCGATGGACGCATCCTAGCCTTCACCGGCCGACGATCCAAAGAGGAGAGTGATATCTACTATGTCTATCTCCAAGAAGAATTCGATGACGAGTCGTCGCGAGATCGCACCATCGAAAAGGCACTCGAGACGATGAAGAAAAAGCGGGCCAAGCCTGCGGTAACGGAACCGAAATCCGAACCGAGTTCACAGGACAATAAATCGGCAGATAGCAAACCTGCAGACGGTAAATCTCAAGATCCGAAAACTACAGAAACGAAAACTGCAGAGGAGAAACCCAAACCGGAGAAAACGGCTGATGCCGAAAGCAAACTGGTGCGAATCGACTTCGATAAAATCCATCAAAGGCTCCGTCGCATCAATTTACAAGACACCCGCGAATCGAATCTAATCTTCTCGCCCGACGGCAAAAAACTCGCTTTTTCAGCATCCGTCGACGGCAAGTCGGGTTGGTACAGCGTCGAATTCCCCGACAAACTTACCCCGAAACTCATGAGCTCCACGGTGCTTAACGATGCACGTTGGACCAAGGCGTCGAATAGCATTCTCGGGCTATCAAGGGGCATGCCGACGAAACTAGAAAACGGCGAAAAGGAAACCAGCTATGGATTCAGCACCATTCATGACCGTTCCCGGTCCGGGCGTTTCCGCGAAGGCTTTAATGCCGCTTGGTTGGCCATGCATGAGATTTGGTATGACCCTGCGATGGGAAATAAAAACTGGGAAGAAATCCGACGCAAGTACGTCGATGCCGCTGCGGCAGCCCATGACGAAAAAGGTCTTGGAGAGATCATCGAACTGATGCTCGGCGAACTCAATGGATCGCACCTCGGGTTCACTCCCTCAATCTCTGAAACCCCCGAACCGGATTCCCCACGCAAACGGGAGCATCCGACAGCCCATCTGGGTGCAAGGTTCGACCCAAGTTACTTGGGACCTGGGTTGAAAGTTCGAGATGTGTTACCCGAGAGCCCGAGCGACAAAGCCAAGAGTCGCCTCAGGGCGGGGGATATCATCCTCAGCATTGATGGCAAGCGAGTCGACCCCTCGATGGACCTAACGGAGATCCTTAACGGCCCTTTGGATCGGGATATTCAATTAGTCGTTCAACGTGCCAAAGATGACGCAAGCGAGGAGATCCAAGTAACTCTGCGACCTATTTCCTACAATCGGCTGCGGCCGCTGCTCTATGAGCAATGGCTCGAAAACAACCGGCAGATGGTTGATAAGCTTTCGGCAGGAAAACTTGGATATCTACATATCCAGGCAATGGACGAATCGAGCTTCTTGGAGTTCGAACAACAGCTTTACAACGTTGGTTACGGCAAAGAAGGACTGATCATCGATGTACGAGACAACGGAGGTGGGTCGACAACAGACCATTTGTTAACGTCCTTGACGCAGCCAAAGCATGCGATCACAGTACCTAGAGGAGGAGGCACCGGGTATCCGCATGACCGTATGATCTATGCAACCTGGTCCAAACCAATCGTCGTGCTGTGCAACCAAAACAGCTACAGCAATGCGGAGATCTTTAGCCATGCGATCAAGGCTTTAGGTCGCGGAAAATTGGTCGGTGTGCAAACCGCCGGGGGTGTAGTCAGCACCGGAGTGGCTCGCGTCAACGATATCGGAGTCCTAAGGGCACCCTTTAGGGGCTGGTTCTCGATTCGCGATGGCAAAGATATGGAACTCAACGGTGCTGAACCGGACTTTATCATTTGGCCAGCGCCTGGCGAACTCCCCTCGGGGATCGACAAACAACTAGAAAAAGGTATCGAGGTTCTTTTAGAAGAAGCCAAAAAAGCACCTGCGTTGCCTAAGCCCAAGTATGCCACCGGGCACGACTAGATCCTTGCCAACTCCTGCGATTCTGTAAGAATTGTGGCCTCTTTGTTGGGATACGGAAAACCTACAAGAGTGGTCGTCGTTGTAGGAGTCGCGGAAAATGCCAAGGATCGAAAAATTCCAGTGGAACGATGGAGGCCGATCGACTTGCGGCTTCGTCGGAATGACGGGTGATTGCGTCACTCGCTCCATCTCGATCGCTACTGGAATCGCTTATCGCGAAGTCTACCAAACTCTTAAGGAACGATACGGCAGTTCCCCTCGAAACGGCGTACCAGAGTCCATCTACGGGCCTTATCTCAAAGAGATTCAATGGTTTGTCGAACCTCAAAAAAACCCGGGTGATTCGCTTGATGCCTTCGATTTCGAAGACGGAATAAGTATCGTGTTGATCCGGGACATCTTTGCGCGAAAGAGTCATCTGTGTACCGTAGTCGATCGAGTCCTGCATGACACCTGGGATCCCCGCGATGACGAAAAAGATTTTATCGTCGTTAGCCAATGGCGTCCCTCTCAAAACGCGTTGCTAAACTCACGTTTCGCAAATGGCTTGAGTGACACTCGCCATCATGCAGACCTAACACAAGCCGAGTTTGAGAAGATCATTCATCGACTGCGAGCCATCGATAATACAGCTCGCAACCAAGCGGCTACCGAGGGGGAACGAGAAAATGCCCTCCGAATGATGCAAAGCCTCATGCTGCGACACAATCTTTCTCGTGAGGATCTCGGCAACCAAGAAGGCGTGGACTCAATGAGTTACTCCCGAATCGCTTGCCCGATGAACGGCTCTAAATCTCTAAACTGGGAAAAGGAACTGGCGAACTATGTTGTGCACCAAATCTTTCCCTTAACGCAATGGTACTCGGGACGAAAAGGTCATCGAACGCTATTCTATTTTTACGGCCCAAAAAACGACGTTGAAAATGCTGTACAGCTTTATCGGGAATTGCTACTAACCATCGCAACCGCAGCTAAATTGCTCTACGGAGGATACTCACGAGGCAGCGGAGCTTCGTATGCAGAGGGATACGTCAACTCGCTCCCAAAAGCGGAACAAATAGCCGGGAATGCCCCAGATCAACTCCCCCCAAAAGGCAAGTCGCACCCCGCGAGTCCCAACGCCCACCCCCAATCCGCTTTGACGCTCATGCAGCAGCGATCCTTAATGGTCCACGAAAAATCCAAAGAATGGCTACTGCATGAATGCGGGATTCGCTTGATTTCAACCACCCGAAAACTCAGAGACTTCCGGGACCCTACGGCTGAATCGATCGGACGCAAACATGGCTCTGAACACCGCATCGATCCACCTTCGGCACCCAAACGACTGCATTGATCAGTCAATCCGCATGTACATGTAGCAACTCTTTCAGCACCTGCTCGATACGCGACTGAGCACCGGGGGCCACCCACAACCATGACTCATGAAATCCATCGGCAAACGCCTTGTCCGTCGGAACATAGCCTGTCCAACTCTCTCCGTAACCCACAGGCAATATTGGTACTCCCCCGCTGATCTCTTGCGCTAAGTGCTGGTAGCCTACGAAAGATTCACCCGGGAAGAGAACGAGTTTGGCAATCTCAAAGTCAACACAAGGCACATCGATTGGCTGCGATCGCTCCACACTCCGAATCCAGGATGCTAATCCCATCGCAGCTAAAATCCGTTTCTCGGTCGGCAAACTGGAATCGTGCAACTCCCGCTCCAGCACCTCTTTCTGTAGCGATCCGTCTCGAGTGTAGTCAAGCACCAATCGGGCCGCACGAAAGCTCCAGCCTTTGGATATTGCAGACCTCTGGACTGAGTTCCGATTGGCTAGCATCGCATCAACAATTTTGGCTGTAAGCTCTTCTCGAGCCTGTGGAGATCCATCGTTGTACTTGCCAGCCGTCACATCACCACTGCAACCGGAAGCGTAGATCGGATGGATCGAACGATCGAGCCTCGCAAGTCGCTTACGGGCAAGACCGACGAAGTCTGAGGAGACTTCTCCGCGACCGTAGTAACTCATC
>JBJTAQ010000241.1:0-6937 GCA_046090945.1 Pirellula sp. | reverse complement strand
TTTGCCCCCCACTGTGTATCTTTATCGGTGTATCGTTATCGCTTCAACCTCGTCGCCCCGAGATCTGGCGAAGCGATCATAACCTTTCTATCCTTCGGCAGCTTGAAGCCGATTTCGACCAGAGCGCAAGCGTACGCTACCTCGTTTCCCAAATCGGATCGGATTTGTAACCAGCCCCCAAGGGGCCGCAATCCACGACTTTCTCGAAGTGCTCCGCAGACGATGGCCTCAAATGAATGTGCTGGTGATCCCGGCTCGAGTGCAAGGATCCGGGGCGGCCCAAGAGATTGCACAAGGTATCGAGGCGGCCAATCGAATCTCTCCCCCATTGGACGTGCTGGTGGTGGGTCGAGGTGGAGGTTCGATCGAGGACCTCTGGGCATTCAACGAGGAAATCGTCGTCCGAGCCGTGGCTGCTTCGAAGGTTCCTGTCGTCTCCGCAGTCGGGCACGAGATCGATGTAACCCTCTGCGACCTGGTCGCCGATGTCCGAGCTCTAACGCCGTCGGAGGCAGCCGAGCGGATCGCTCCGAATCGTGACGAAATCCTCGAAACGCTGGCTGCTAGCCAACTGAGACTGACTTCGATCGTTGGAAGCAAGATCCGAGAGCTGGAATCGCGGTTGTCTGGGTTAGTGCGACGACCAGTACTTGAACAACCTGAGAGAATGCTCGATGTATTGGTCCAAAAGCTCGACGAAATCGACCACCGACTTTCAGAGAACGTCGATCGCCAGAACGAGAAGCGACAGTACGCATTCGATAAACTTGCAAGCCGCTTGGAGGCCATGAGCCCACTGAAAACACTTGCTAGGGGCTATTCACTAGCCATGGATGCGGCACAGGGTGGAATCATTTCAAGGGTCGAACAAGTGCAAGTGGGGGACAAAATACAAACCCGAGTCTCGGATGGAACGTTGATCAGCGTTATCGACCAGATACAGCCGGCTACAGCAAAGCCGACGAAGAAATCTTAGACGCAAATCGGTCTAGGAGATACTCAAGGTGCCGGTTCGATCGATGCGTACATGCTACCTTTGGACTTCATGCTCATCGGATCGGCACCATAGGCTTTGATCTGATCTCTTTTGAGTTCGGCAAGTTCAAGCGTGGTTGTCAAGCAGATCGCCCTACCGGTCGTGTCGACTTGTTCGGCAAGCTTCCTCCCTGCCGTTTCCGTCATGTGAAAGAGTTCCCTCATCATCCGAATGACGTAGTCGTAAGTATGCTCGGGATCGTCCCAAAGAACGACGTGGTACCGTGGCTGTCGCTTTGGCTTCTTGTCGGGTTCTTTTTCCTGCGTGACTTGTTCGACCACTGCAGAGGCGCTTGCTTTGGACATAGTCTAGATTCCTCGGTTGTATCCTACTTAGAGAAGTTTTCGCGAAGGGAGTTCGTCGAAATCTCCCACGCCAGCCTATGATTCGCTATAGTGTACCAAAATTCCAAGACTTTTTCCCAAAAGTGTCCAGTTTTTCAGGAACAGCCATGTCGAATTTCGCGCAACTTGATGCTTATTTAGCCAATCACCAAGAATCGCACTTGGAAATGCTTTTCGAGCTTTTGCGAATCCCCAGTGTTTCGGCCGACAGTTCCAAAAAGTCCGACATGGACCGGGCCGCAAATTGGGTTGCCGATAGATTCCGATCCGCTGGGCTTAAAACCGAATTGATTCGAGGCGATGGCCCTGCGCTTGTTTACGCCGAAACAGAACCCGTTCCCGGACAACCGGTAGTCTTGGTATATGGCCACTACGATGTCCAACCAGCCGATCCGCTGGATCTTTGGAAGACCCCTCCGTTTGAACCATCGCTTCGAGATGGCAATATTTACGCCCGTGGGTCGACCGATGATAAAGGCCAGATGCTCACCCATGTGCTGAGCATCCTAGCTTGGAAAGCCTGTGGCCTGAAACTTCCATTGCAAGTCAAATTCCTGATCGAAGGGCAAGAGGAACAAGGCAGTGAGGTTCTCGGTGCAAAACTTCCAGAGATAGCCAAGAAACTCGCCTGTGACGTGATCGTTATCAGCGATTCGTCGCAATACGCCAAAGGTCAACCGGCAATCACCTACGGTCTCCGGGGTATCGCATACTTTGAACTTCGTGTTCATGGCCCAAAAATGGACCTCCACTCGGGCTCATTCGGCGGGGCCGTCACCAATCCAGGACTTGCACTGGCTCGTATCCTGACCGAAATAAAAACACCCGACGGTCGCATCCAATTGCCAGGATTCTACGACTCGGTTGTCGAACTGGAATCCTCCGAGCGTCGCATGTGGGAGTCCTTGGGTTTCTCCGATAACAAATTCGCTGAACAACTCGGTGTCGATGCTCTGACCGGGGAAGTGGGCTACACGACTCTTGAACGACGTTGGGCTCGACCGACGTTTGATGTGCATGGCCTGCTCGGTGGATACCAGGGTGAAGGTGGCAAAACAGTGATCCCGTCCTGGAACGGTGCCAAGATCAGTTTCCGTTTGGTACCCAACCAAGACCCCGAAACGGTCGGCAAACAATTGCGTCAATTCATCGCATCGCATACCCCAGCGGGTGTCCGAGTCGAAGTGATCGACTTGCATGGTGGCCGAGGTGTCGTCGTCGATCCGAATTCAAAATTCATGAAGGGGGCAGTCACGGCCGTCGAGGAAGGTTTCGGGGTCAAGCCCGTGCTGATTCGCGAGGGCGGGTCGATTCCAATCGTTGCCCAGATGGTCGATGCCCTCGATTGTGACGTCCTGCTGATCGGATGGGGATTGGACGACGACGGTGCTCACAGCCCGAATGAGAAGTTCTGCCTGGCGGACTTCTATCGCGGAATCCGAGCCAGCAGTCGACTCTGGCAACACTTGGCCGACTAGTCCTACCTGAATCGGACTAGCTGCAACTACTTAACCCCTGAAGCGATGTGGTAACGCGCCGAGGCGAAAACTTCACAGTCTTGAAACCACCTGGGCAAATTCTCTTCGTACCAAACAGGTTGCTTGGTGACGAGCACCAATCGACCACCTTCTCGGAGCGAGCGGTGTGCGGCTAGCACCATCTTCTCGGCGATTTGAAAGTCGCCAAAGTAGGGGGGGTTTGCCAAAGCCATATCGAAATTCCCAGGGTTGATATATTCGCCGGTGGCATTCAATTCGGTCGTAACATTCGTCAGCTTATTCCGCTGGGCACCATGCTCGACGCACCAGATGGCGCGAGAGTTCGAGTCGACCGCGTGCACCCTCGCTGTTGGGTCACGCATCGCAAGCCCCAGCGCGACCGATCCACTGCCGCACCCGATATCGATGAGCCGAGCTTCAGGGAAAACGTCTACAGCATCGAGCAGTTGCCTTGCCCCATTATCGAGTTGTCTGTGGGAGAAGACACCCGGTCGGGTCGTCAAATAAATGAGTTCATCGCAGTCGCGAAAGGCCAAATCGCAGCTGAAATCCTTCAACTTCTTGAGCGGTTTGGTCTTCTCCACCAAGTAGGCTCGAGCCTCAGGATGCTCGCGGACCCGAACACTCTTTTCATAGAGTTTCAGTTGGTCGTGCAACCACCGATCCTTGGGGTTGTCGACCGAGGCAATCAATGTACCGCCGATCTCGAGTCGATCGTAGGCTTGTTGCAAATAATCGCGCGTGAGCTCTTGCTCCCCTTGATGATGAGTTGGGACGATGGCAACATCAAAGGATTCGTTCGGCAAATCCGCCATGCAACGGACATCCAGATTTGACGGTGGATCTACCGCCTTCGTCGTGCTTGTAGACTCGGACACTTGATTGCAAGCACTTGCTGAAATCCTGCAGTGCTGCATCGCTCGCTGCTGATGAAAAAGATCGATATACCAGAGCAACACCTGAGTCCCGTCAAACCGCCTAGCGATCTGTTCGGCCGCTTGCCCTCGCCCAGTTGAAATAGCTACGACACGAATTCCGCCCCCGTGCTGTTTTTCAGATTTCGAGCGGAGACTTTCAAGATGCTCGAAGGCTGTTGTCAAGGCAGCTTGCTCTTCATGTCGCGGTGCAAGTCGATAGACTGGATCGGAAGTATCGTTCGTCGTATTCATCGCATTCGAAAGCCTAAGCTTGTACGGAAAAAAAGGGCCATCCAAGAACAGATCTCGAATGGCCCTACCATGAGTTGCTTGTCGGTTCGATGGCTTTAGCGTCGATCGCCGCGATCGCCGCCACGGCCACCACCGCCACCGCCGCCACCACTTCGGCCGCCGCGCCCACGTCCACCACCGCCGCCACCGCCGCGGCGTCGGAATCCATCGCGACCGCCACGATCGCCACCACGGTCACCGCCACGGTCTCCTCCGCGACGATCGCCGCGGTCACCCCCTCGATCACCACGATCATGCCCTCGCTCGGATGATCGTTCTGGACGTGGCGGTCGGTCTTCTCGATCCTCGAACCCTTCGCCACCCTCTTCGTCCCCGAAACCTTCTTCGTCTTGGGATTCGGTGGCTAGATCGTCTTCGATCCCTAGCTCTTCGAGAGCTCGCCTGCGCGACAGTTTGACTCGGTCATGATCGTCAATGTCGATAACTAGCACCTTCATCGGGTCGCCAACTCGGCAGACGGCATCGACACTCGATACATATCCGCTGGACAATTCGCTGACATGGCACAGGCCATCTTTGCCTGGAAGGATCTCGACAAAGGCACCGAAATCACGAACGCTGGTAACAACACCGTCATAGATCTTGCCGATTTGAACGGTGGCCGTGCAAGCTTCGACGCGTCCCAATGCGGCCTTGGCCGAATCAGCATCGGAGCTTGCCACTGTGACGTTCCCTTCGTCGTCAACATCGATCGTCGCTCCGGTGTCTTCTTGAATCGCACGGATGTTCTTGCCTCCAGGACCGATCAGCAAACCAATCTTGTCTGGATCGATTTTGGTCCTGAGCAACCTCGGAGCGTAGCGACTGATTTCAGTTCGAGGTCTTGGGATGCATGTCAGCATCTTTCTAAGGATTTCGATTCGAGCATCGCGAGCTTGCTTGAGCGTGGCTCGGATGATCTCTTCACTGATCCCATCGATCTTTAGATCCAATTGGATACCGGTGATACCATTCTGAGTACCAGCGATCTTGAAATCCATGTCGCCGTGGTGATCCTCATCTCCGATGATATCCGTTAGCAGCACAAAATTGTCTTTGTCTCGCACAAGTCCGATACTGATGCCAGCCACTGGATTCGTGATAGGAACGCCCGCAGCCATCAGACCCAAGCAGCCGCCGCAGACCGAAGCCATGGACGAGGATCCATTACTTTCAAAAATATCGCTGATGACTCGCATCGTATACGGGAAGTCATCTGGATCGGGCAGAACAGCTTCGAGCGATCGCTCAGCAAGCATCCCGTGTCCGATCTCTCGGCGACCTGGACCTCGGTTCGGTTTACATTCGCCGACCGAGAATGGTGGGAAGTTGTAATCGAGCATGAACTTTTTGCTGTACTCATCCATCAAGCCATCGATGCGTTGCTCATCGCGTGGAGTACCGAGCGTCACTGTGATGAACGCTTGGGTCTCTCCGCGTTGGAACAAAGCGGTGCCATGAGTCCGCGGAAGCAAGTCGGTCTCGCAATGAATCGGGCGCAAGCTCTTGGAATCACGTCCATCACTTCGAGTCCCCGCTAGGATCAAATCGCGAACAACTTGATTTTCCATGGAGTGCCAAGCCCTGAAAAATACGTCAGGATTCAACGCACCCTCGGCCGTTGGGTCTGGAACCATCTCCGCGAATGCAGTTTGCCGCAACTGCGCGCAGGCTTCGTTCCGATCCTGCTTGCCATCGATCTGCTTGGCTTCCTTGAAACGCTCGTAATAACGTGCCTTCAAGCTTGCGATTACAGCCGAATCGTCCGGAGAGATAAACTGAACCTTGGAAGGATTGACCTTCGCAAAGAGTTCTTTTTGAAGATCAATCACCTCACGGCAGATCCCGTGTGCATACTTGATTGCGTCGAGCATCTCGTTTTCGAGAATTTCCTGACCGAAACCTTCGATCATAACCACCTCGCGCTCGTTGGCCGAGACGATCATGTCCAAGTCGCTTTCATCAAGCTGGGCAACCGTTGGGAATGGAATCAGTTTTCCATCGATCCGCCCGATACGGACCGAAGCGATCGGCCCTTGGAATGGCAAGGTGCTAACGAACACCGCGCAAGCCGCTCCGTTCATCGCCAAAACATCCGCGTCGTTTTGGGTGTCACTGCTGAGAACCAAACACTGAACTTGGACCTCGTCGATAAAACCCTCGGGAAACAACGGGCGAATCGGACGGTCGATCAGTCGACTTGTGAGCGTCTCTTTGGTGGTCGGACGCCCCTCACGCTTGATGAACCCCCCCGGAAACTTGCCTGCGGCCGCAAATCGCTCGCGGTAATCACAGGTCAACGGAAAGAAATCCGTCCCAGGACGCGACGGGCCTGTCGTGACTGCATTCAGGACAACAGTGTCCCCATACGATGCCAAAACACAAGACGCAGCTTGCTTGGCCAACTGACCGGTCTCAAACGCCAATACGGAATCCCCGATCTTCTTTTCTACTCGAATTTTCACAATACTAAATCCTATTTACAAACCAACAACAAAAATGATTTCTGTTCAAAACAAATGGCCACTGGCGGTTCCCTAGACTCGCAGGGCTACAAGAACAACACGACACGAAGCTTTAAAAACCTATCTAGCTCAATCCGAGCCGGGGGGGCACTCTACCCCCCTGAAAACTCTGGCTCTGGAATCTGAGCCACCCCTACCGCTACCCGGCGTTCACTCCCACCGGAAAACCGTTTTACCTATTCACTTGCTGTTTTACTTACTGTCCTCGAACCCCGCAAAGCGGGATCTGCCAATTCTACCCGGCAATTCTACCCGGCAATTGTACCCGGGCGAACCACTCGACCAACAGTCAACGTCGGTCCCACAAATCATCCGATACACTTTG
>JBJTAQ010000240.1:0-1663 GCA_046090945.1 Pirellula sp. | reverse complement strand
CAGTTGGTGAATCCTGTTGCATGATGATCTCTCCACCTTCCAAAAAATCCATAATTGAATCAGCGAAAATACAGCAAAACACCCTTTCGATCCAAGAGCGATTCCCACTGACCCAAACCTTCAGCATCCTATAAAATACCCAGCATCCCGTACCAACCTGTTTTTATGATCTTCTTGGGAATCGCAAGAGATGAGTAACCCGATCGATCTGAACGTCGCCATCGATCAGTTCCAAAAGTTCGGCTACTACATGGCCAAAGCATTGTTTGCATCGGATGAAATGCAAGCATTGCTGAGATATGCGCGTGGAGATTCGCAGTTGGCGGCCGAAGCCTACGTTCGTCGAGATGCGACCGGAGGGCAGAGCAAACTGGCGCTTCGCAACGAACTAGACGACCTATCTCCCTACACTGCGGTGGTTCGTTCGAGCCGTGTGGCTCATACGATGCAGGTACTGCTTGGCGATGAAGTTTATCATTACCATCACAAGATGATGCTCAAAGAGCCCCTCGTCGGTGGAGCTTGGGAGTGGCATCAGGATTATGGCTACTGGTACAACAACGGTTGTTTGTACCCGGATATGGCAAGTTGTTTGATCGCTGTCGATCGAGCCACCAAAGCGAACGGCTGTTTGCAAGTTTTAAGCGGATCGCATCGAATCGGCCGCATCGAACATTTTACGACGGGCGACCAAAAAGGGGCCGATGCAACGCGAGTAGAACAAGCGATCAAACGACATGAATTAGTCTACTGCGAAATGGAGCCTGGGGATGCTCTCTTTTTCCACGGCAATCTTTTGCACTGCTCAAGCAAAAACCTTAGTGACCATCCGCGGTGGTCGCTGATCTGTTGCTACAACACCAAGCACAACGACCCCTACATCATTGATGGCAGGCATCCAAACTACTCTCACTTGGAAATCTGGGATGACGACAAGGTGCATCAGGAGTTAATCAAGCAACCATGAAAAAAAGTCTTCACGCGATTCTGTTTCTGTTCTCTCTTGCACTCGGCTCAACGTCTGCATGTGCGCAAGACCCTTGGTTCCGTTCCCAGTTGGTTTTTCCGCTGCGAGCCGAACACAACCACGCTCCGAGCATTGTCGAGTTAGCCGACGGATCGATGCTTGCCTCCTGGTATCGCGGCTCAGGAGAACGCAAGGCCGACGACGTCGCAATCTATGGTGCGAGGCTTGCGAAAGGCTCGGGTTCGTGGTCTGAGGACTTCGTCATGACCGATACACCAGGTTTTCCCGATGGCAATACAGCCATGATGGTCGATTCGAACGGACAGTTGCATTTGTTCTGGCCGTTGGTTCTTGCGAACACTTGGGAGTCCTGCATCACTCAGCAGTTGGTTTCGGTCGATCCGTGCCGAGAGGGTAGCCCGACCTGGAATCGCAAAGAAAGTCTATGGCTCAAACCGGACGATTTTAGCACCGAGGCACTTGCGAAACTCGATGCCTTGCTGGAAACGCTGCCCAAGCCGCTTGAGGATGACTTGCAGAGGAAGGTCAGCGAGGTTCGAGTCCGATTGGTCGACAAACTCCATCAGAGGCTCGGATGGCAGACACGATGCAAGCCCACGGTGCTCGACACGGGTCGAATCCTGCTGCCACTGTACACCGATACCTACTCCTGATCGCCATCAGCGAGAAGGAGTA
>JBJTAQ010000239.1:0-6335 GCA_046090945.1 Pirellula sp. | reverse complement strand
CTCAAGCGTATTTAGATCCCACAAATCGAGGTAATAGTCGCCGCGAGAACTATCCATTTGTTCCAAAATCGCGATTTTTCTGGCATGGACAGAGAATGCTATGGAAACGTGCCCACCATTCACTTGGTGTGGTGGTATCTCTAAGACAACCTTAGGCGGATCATCTACCTTCTCAGCAGCCTCGTAAACTCGAACTACCGGATTGTTATATAAAGCGCCGACAGCCAACCTGCGATTGTAGCTAAAGCATCGAAGTGCTAGCGGTTGGCCGTGAGTGTCCAGAGATTGAGCAATAGCGATAGGAGTCTTCAACGGTTCATTTTGCGGATTATTAGAACGGTAGAACTCGATTTGATCATAACCGTAATCATTGGCCCAGTTGGCAGGCGCTCTATCGAGAGGACGATGCGTAAGCACGGCAAGAAATTGGTCTCCATCAAAGAGATTCGACTCCAGGATGTCTGATTCCCGAATCGATTGCAAACATCGTGTATTGACGCGACCTAAATCATGGATCGATCGAATGCTGAAGGGATTGTCACTTTCTACCAAACTGCCGCCCAAATGCGACTTCATCCAAAATCTTGCTGTTGGCGAATCGGAGGTTGTTCGCCAAAAATCTGGTAGCTCCGAGGGAATTACTAGTTGCGGTGAGATTTCACCGTCTCCTACCAGATAGCATCCAACCCTTACAACTTCGGTGCTGGTTTCAAAGTCTACCCAGTAAGCTTTGAGAGAACTCGACGACGCTCGTAAATGCTGGCGTTCTTTCCAAGTCGTAAAAGTGCCAGTGCACCCATGCAAATCAATACTAAACAGAAAAGCTGAGTTGGCCGTCCTTTCAAGTTGCTCACTAACGCAGCAAAATAGTTTGTCATTTCGGCAACCTAGCTAGGATGGAATGAACTGGTAGCCACTACAATTGGGTCTTTAGAGGGGATCCTACTCTTGCATCTTTGGCTACCTACACTTGCCTGAATCCTTCTGATTTGGAAATCGATTCTCATCTCTCGTAAGTCCATCGTCCTTGGTATCGACGCGGTTGTTGTTAGGGTGACCATGAAGGCATAGTTTACGCGATCGATCGAACATCGTACTTAGGTAAATATGGAGGTCGATGCCAATACGTTTTCACTGCATTTAACCACCGACCGCTGCACGTACCCTACGGCCTGTCGCCTCCGGCCTAATGCCTGTCCCCGGTGCGTTCCGCAACCTCTTTTCCCCTCACCCCCGGCCCCTCTCCCCTTCGAAGACTCAGGGGCGAGGGGAGCCAGAGTGGATTTGCTTTTGTCAAAGAACCAGGATGTGCAAGGCAACGTCACGGTATAAAAAGTTCGGGCCGATAGGTCCGTAGGGTACGTGAAGCGGTCCTGGTAATTAATGCCTGGACGGTGATCGCTTTGCCCTGCTCATCCTTTCGCGAACCGCGATGGGGACCAAGGATATCCTTCTCCCCCTCTCCCGCTGGCGGGAGAGGGGGTTGGGGGGTGAGGGTGCGACGCGCGCACATGCACGCGTGATCCTACGGGGAAACAATTACCTCACGATCGTCCTTTGACAACGCCCTTGGGTACGTTCCGCGACCTCTTTTCCCCTCACCCCCGGCCCCTCTCCCCTTCGAAGACTCAGGGGCGAGGGGAGCCAGAGTGGATTTGCTTTTGTCAAAGAACCAGGGTGTGCAAGGCAACGTCACGGTATAAAAAGTTTGGGCCGATAGATGCGTAGGGTCCGTGAAGCGGTCCTGGTATTTGATTGACTGGACGGTGATCGCTGTGCCCTGCTCATCCTTTCGCGAACCTCCACGGGGACTCAAGGATATCCTTCTCCCCCTCTCCCGCTTGCGGGAGAGGGGGTTGGGGGGTGAGGGTGCGACGCGCGCACATGCACGCGTGATCCTTCGGGGAAACAATTACCTCACGATCGTCCTTTGACAGGGCCATGGTACATTCCGCGAGCTCTTTTCCCCTCACCCCCGGCCCCTCTCCCCTTCGAAGACTCAGGGGCGAGGGGAGCCAGCGTGTGCAAGGCAACGTCACGGTATAAAAAGTTCGGGCCGATAGATGCGTAGGGTACGTGAAGCGGTCCTGGTATTTGATTGACTGGACGGTGATCGCTGTGCCCTGCTCATCCTTTCGCGAACCGTAACGGGGACAAAGGACCGCGCAACGTACCAGGGAGCGATAGATCACGTTGACAGGGCCAAGGTATGTTCCGCGGTCGGTTTGACGTTCGTCGCGGCTTGGGTAATGGCTGTGGATGATGCAATTGGTTGTTGTTGGCATCGTTACCCCGACCGCTGCACGTACCCTACGGCATAGGTTTCTCCGTATGCTGGAGGCATGTCCTATCGAAAAAAAAGCGGAGGCATCTGCCTCCGCTTCTAAGATTTCGTTTCGAATCGATCTACTCGAAGAGATCGATTTTAGTGGTCGCGGTATGGGCGTCGACCGCCACCATCTCCGCCGCCGCCACGGTAGCCTCCGCCACCGCCGTCTCTGCGACCGCCGCCGCCACCACCGTATCCACCACCACCGCCGCCGCCACCGCGGGGACCACCGTTCTCTTTGGGCCGAGCTTCGTTGCAGGAAATTCGGCGCCCGGCAACTTCTTGTTGATTCAAGCCATCAATTGCTGCCTTCGCCTCATCCGCACTGGGCATCTCAACGAAAGCGAAACCACGAGAACGACCTGTCTCGCGATCTGTAATGATACTAACCTTAGAGACTTGGCCAAAACGACTGAAAGCCTCACGAACCTCGTCTTCCGTAGCTCGGAATGACAGGTTACCCACATAAATATTCGTCACTAGAACAAACCCTCGTATCACCTATGCCCGCTCAAGGCAGGCTTTCAAAAAAACTTACACAACCCAAGCAACGATCGTAAAAATCTGAACCTGTACCGATCCTCCTACAATCTACCCGAGCATCCGATGGCTGAGATTATCAAGTATGCAACAAGCTGAGTCAACAAGAATCTCGGGGGATTCACCTTAGGAAAACCCCTCTTTTACCCTAAAACATACTGAAATTTCATGAAAGCCTTGAAAAAATACTTGTCCTGATACTGATTGTTAGAAAAAGCGATCTATGTTTCGAGATTCTCAAGGATTTAACCGGGCTGAGAACATTCGCTTTGGAACTGTTGGTTCTCGTGCCTGAGACCCTGCGGATAGCCTTTGGTGGTCGACTCAAGCCTTCGAGGTCGTCATCCCGATAGAGTTAGGAGCTGTAACAATCTGCGACGTGTAGCCAACGGGAATGTTACCAAAAGCCCAAGGCCAGATATTTGGAGCGGTTCAAGCGATGGTCGGTCAGGTAGATCAAGTACGGTACGAGGTTTGTCCGGTTTGCGGGGCGGGATTCAAACGATGGAGATCCAAACAGGTCGGTCAACAGCGTTTCGACATGGATGTCTGCAACCGATGCGGCTACTGCTTTGTGAACCCTCGCCCAAGCCTACCGTACCTGATGGACTATTACTCGACCTTCGGACACGGAGATTCGGGATCTCCCAAACAGTCGCCGACACTTGCCTCGGTGATCGAACAGGAACGGATTTTTCCAAACTCGACCGTCGATGCCAACCGGCTGCTCGACACGATCGCATCGCTGACCGCTCAGGTATCCAATAAGCGATTGTTGGATGTCGGTTGCGGGTATGGCTTTTTTTCCTCAGAAGCGATCCGCAGAGGATTTGACGTACAGGCCTTGGAGTTGGCGACCAACGAACGACGTATCGCACAAGAGATGACGGGGCTTGATCCAATCGCTTCATCGTTCGAGGAATACCAGTGCCCGGCCGGATCCCTCGGTGTGGTGCTCATGAGTCAAATTCTTGAACATGCTTTCGATGTGAATCTGTGGATCGAAAAGTCCCATCGCTACTTGTGCACCGACGGGATCCTAGCGATCGCACTTCCAAACTACGGCAGTCTGTTTCGCAAGGTGCTCCAGCAGCGAGATCCTTTTGTGTGCCCTCCGACCCATCTGAATTTTTTCAACCCAAAGAGCTTGTCCAAGCTTCTCGAAAAGCACGGCTTCAAAGTGGAGCGAGTCCAGTGGGTGTCGCGTTTGCCCAAGTCCACCTTCGAAAGACGCGTCCCGGGGTTTGCCAAGCCGCTGCTGCCTTTGATGCATTTCGGAACGCAAGCGTCTTTAGGGCTGATCGATTCACTGCGACTCGGTATGATCATCCGAGTCTACGGCAGAAAACTTGGTTGATCCAAACGGCCGTCGCTGATTTGAGTCTAAGTGGGTTAATCCCCAGTGAACTTTGCTGCGAGTTCACTTGCGTTCTTCAACCTGCGACGTAAATGCCACGCAGTCGTAGCCACACTCGAGCGTATCACGTTGCTCTCTTGGGGAGCGTTCGCTATTGAATTGGCAAGGATAACTCGATCCGTTGCTGATCGCGAAGGACCGTTGCAGGGATTCGCGTAGGTTTCGGGTGCTCACGAAGCAGTTGGCCGATCAAGCGACTCTCGCTGACCGGGGCTTGGACCCCCTGGATTGAAATGAGGATGTCTCCTTTGCGGAATCCAGCGTTCTTTGCCGCCGCATGTTCGCCGTACTCGCCTAGTCCATGAACGATTAGACCGAGGTCCTCAGGACCCAATCCGAATTGCTTTCTCTTTTCAGCATCGAGCGACCGAAGAACCATGCCACCTTGGACCATGGCCCGCATCTGCCAAGTTCCCACTCTCGATCCGATATCGCTCTGCGATCTCCAGCCTTGGGAGAGCTTCACGGTCAGGTTGATCGTTTCCCCTTGGCGTTGCACGGTCCATACCGAAGTCGCGGGGTTCGCGCTTCGATGAAGTGCCCAAGCGATATCGGCCAGAGATGTGATCGGCGAACTATCAATCGCAACGATGTCGTCCCCTTTTTGAAAGCCCGAAACCTGAGCGATGCTATCTAGCTCGATGGAACGGACTGTCGTTCCGACCTTCTGGTTCATCTCTAGCCCGATCGTTTTAGGATCAGGCATTGGATAGATCAGTTCCTCAGGGATAGTCTCTCCACGTTTGCGATACCAAGCACGATAAGCATCGCCGATTTGATGGCAATGAACACAACTCTGAACGACATTTCCCTCCCAATTCAACTCGCGACCGTACTTGCCTGCCAAGCCAGGGATCTCGATGGGTAGTTTAAAGGGTGTCGGGCCCCCTTGTTTGTTCTCCAGTTTCTCCCGTTGTTGATCCCAACCTCGATGGATCTTTAACGATTTATCGAGTGTTGCCCGGAGGCTAGTCGTGGATGTATCCGCATCATCGAGTTGATGTTGCCAGGAACCGTATCTGGCGATGAGCTTGCCATCGGGGTGGAAGATGAGGGTCGAAAAGGACAGGTCGTAGTCAAATTGGAACTGACTCAGATCGATCGAGTTGGCATTGATGAGTCGGACACAAACGAATTCATCGAGCAGAGAGGTAAGTTCTTTGGAACGCAGCACGCTTTCGTCGATCCCTGCGCAACTCTTGCAAGGGACGCACCGTAGTACCACAAGTAGGGGTTTGCCGAGTTTTTTTGCGGCATCGAAACCCGATTGGATGTCGTTGTACAGCCAACGGGAATCGGTGGCGAGATTTTTTTTATCCTCTCGGACCGATTGTTCCCGCCGATTCTTTTCGTCGGCAATTCCTTGGGTAATCAGGCAAACGACTGCTAGAATCGATACAATCCGGGCGACTGTCAACATTTTCCCGACCCCCCCTAAATGATGGTTTCCTAGACTCCTGGACTTGCAACCCCCTGTACGAAGGAACCATAATATAACAAGGTTTGTCCGGCCGTTGGAAAATCCTGGTGGCAGACCTTGCCCCTTCGTTGGGGTCCCGCCACCGGCCAAACAGGCCATCCCACCTCCACCTCAATCCCCACTCAAACACGGAATCGTGCCATGCTTAACTTTTTTGGCGATTCGCATCGGATGTGCAGCGGGCTTTCCCGACGAAGTTTCCTGTCGGCAGGCTCCCTGTGTTTCGGGTTCGGCGGCTTTACACTGGCCGATTTGCTTCGGGCCGAGGAGCAATCTGGAAAAAAGAACTCTCACAAGGGCTTGATCAATATCTTTTTGGGGGGCGGGCCGCCTCATCAAGACATGTGGGAAATCAAAACCGAGGCACCTTCGGAAATCCGCGGTGAGTTCAGTCCCATTGCGACGAATGTCCCGGGTATCCAGATCTGTGAGGTCTTTCCTCAGTTGGCGCAGAGGATGGACAAGTCTGTGGTGATTCGTTCGGTGGTCGGATGCAAAGACCGCCACGAATCCCATCAGTGCATGAGCGGTTGGTTCCCCGATGACCTCAAGGCCCTTGGTGGCCGACC
>JBJTAQ010000238.1:0-5187 GCA_046090945.1 Pirellula sp. | reverse complement strand
CATTTACGATCGTCGCTTCATGGCTGAGACGCCCGAGGAGCAAGCGAGTTACGAGGCTCAAGGGCGAACGGCGGTCGTACGATTGAAAATGCCTCGTACCGGACAGTGCCAATTCCATGATTTGATCCGGGGGGACTGTTCATTTGAGTGGTCGGACGAGCAAGACCACGTCGTTCAGAGGGCCGATGGCACTTGCTTGTACCACTTGGCCAGCGTCGTCGACGATTACGATTTTCGAATCACCCATGTGGTCCGAGCCGTCGAGCATTTGCCCAACACACCTCGGCAGATATTCATCGCCCAGAGCCTAGGCTATCCGCTGCCGGTCTATGCACACTTGCCCTATGTCGCCGAGCCAGGAGGGACGGCCAAGCTCAGCAAGCGGAAGCTTGATAAGTATCTCAAGCAAAAAGATTTTGCGACACTGTTTCAGCTTGGGGAAACCGTGGCCAATAAAGCTCATCTTCAGACCAGTCCTGAGACATTCAATCCCGTGGTGGTCGATTTCTACCGCGAGACCGGGTTCTTGCCAGGCGCGATTTTGAACTATTTGCTTTTATTAGGATGGTCACTGGACGATAGCACGGAAGACTTTACGCTCGAAGAAGCCGTACGTCACTTCTCTCTCGATAGAGTCAACAAGGCTCCAGCGTCGTTTGATCCACAAAAGCTCCTGGCTTTTCAGGCACGCTGGATGAGCAAGCTCGATACGAAGAAGAAGGTTGCGATGGTGTTGCCTTACTTGCAGAAGGCGGGACTGGTCTCGACCCCGCCCGATTGTTCGATCTCCGAGCACTGCACGAAGGTCGTCCAAGCAGCCGGGGATCGGATCAAGGTCGCCGGGGATATTTTGCAATTCGACGAGTTCTTTGTCCCCGATGATCAACTTGTTTACGATCCAGCGGGGATGGACAAGCGAGTGCATGGCGAGCCACAAGCGATCGAGTTGCTTGAGGAGGTTCGCAAGCTCGTCGAGTCCTCGGACACCTGGTCGGTCGAGACCCTTGAGAGCCAGATCAAGTCGATGGTCGAGGCCAAGGGAGTCAAACTCGGTGTATGCATCAACGCTGTCCGACTTGCAATTACCGGCAAGGCGACCGGTGTCGGCGTCTTTGATGCCTTTGGTATCTTAGGAAAGGATTCATCTCTGTTTCGAATCGAACGTTGCCTGGAAATCGCAAAGCGACCATGAAAGCGCCTCGACTGAAGTTTTGCGGATTCACTAGGGAGCAGGATGTCGAAACGGCCCTCGAGCTCAGGGTCGATGCGATTGGATTGAATTTTTATCCTAAGAGCAAGCGGTACGTTGAGCCGGAGGTGGCCAAGCGGCTTTCGGCGATCGCCGCAGGTGGATCGATGCGCGTTGGGATCTTTGTCGATCCGACGATGGAGCAGATTGACCGAGTGCTTGATGAGTGTCCGCTCGATGCAATCCAGTTGCATGGTAATGAGACCATCGAGTGGTTGCTTGAGTACGAAAGCGCGCCGGAATGGCCTGGATTACCGATCCTTAAAGCACTTCCATATCGCGGTCCGGTTGACGATGCAACTTGGGGTGCTTGGGTGCAAGAGGCTTCGCTAGCGTATTCCTCGGTGATCGGTCTGCTCGTGGATGCTTACGATCCGGTCGAAAAGGGAGGGACAGGCAAGCGAGCGAATTGGGATTTGCTCCGACCGAGACCACCAAGTTTTACGTCAAAGGACGGCAGGATTCCTCCACTGATCCTCGCGGGAGGTTTAGATTCTGAAAACGTCATCGAGGCCATGAAGACTGTCGAACCCAGTGGGGTGGATGTCGCCAGTGGCATCGAAGCCTCCCCGGGGATTAAGGATCCGATTAAAATGCGGAGAATGTCGGAGCTAGTACGAGCGCACTGTTTTTCCAGGTGAACTGCTTCCAGGTGAATGATGGCCGATTCAGCAAAAGAGTATCCTATCGAGATCGAGGGCAAGTACCGAGTCGAGGACGAGGATGCTTTATTGGCCAAACTCGACAAGATCGGCGCTCGGGAGCTTGAGTCCGAGTCCCACGAGGATCACTATTTGCGACATCCTGCGAGGGACTTTAAGATCACCGACGAAGCGCTTCGGATGCGACGAGTCAACGATCAATGGTGGATCACCTACAAAGGGCCTCGCAGGGAGGGGCTCTTCAAGACCCGACCGGAGCTTGAACTCCCCCTAGCCCCGGGGACCGAGCAGGAATGGATGCGTATCTGGGGGAACTTGAGCTTCGAACCTGTGGCTACCGTGCGCAAAATGCGCCGTGTATTTGATCTTGCGAATTTTCACCAAGGAATGACTGTGACGCTCGATAGTGTTTCCGGAATTGGGGTATTCGCCGAAGTCGAATGCGTGGTTCATTCCGACCAAGAGTTGGTGGCGGCAGAGCAAGCGATCGCTTCGGCTGCGAACCACTTAGGGTTAAATTTCATCGAGAAGCGGAGTTATCTGTCGATGGTTTTGGAGCAGCAGAGATAGCATAGCATGACGGATTCGACGGACCATTCACAAATCGTGCTGCGACGGATGATCGATGCCAACTCCAACCGTGTGATGGAGGGACTCAGAACGCTCGAGGATGTCGCGAGGTTCTCCGGGCTTGGCAAGCTGCAGGCTGAGTACAAGGCGATCCGCCATCGTCTGCAGCAGACCATCGCGACGCTAGGGACAACAGCACTGGTTTCGGCTCGCGATGCACAAGGGGACGTGGGGCGAGAGAGCAAGACCGATACCGAGTTGCAGCGGACCGGTGGATTGGCGTCGATTGTTGGGGCAGCCAGTGCCAGAGTCGAGCAGGGACTTCGAGTCATCGAGGAGGCTTGTAAAGTTCTCGCGCCGGGGGCATCCTGTGCAATTGAGCGATTGCGGTATCAGGTCTACGATTCGAATTCCGCTTTGCAGCTGGCATGCAACCGCGATTTGGAATTCCTACGCAGGGCAAAACTCTACGTGCTGGTCGATTGCAAGTTGGGGCTGCAAGCGTTCGGGGAACGGATCAAGCGGATTTCGCGCAGCGGAGCGCAGTTGATTCAAATCAGGGACAAGCAAGCCGATCCGGTCGACATTATCAGATATCTGGAGGTTGCCTTGTCGAGCATCGACCCTTTGGAGACTCGGATTGTGATCAATGATCGGGTGGACATCGCAGCCACGAGTTCCGCGACCGGGGTGCATGTTGGCCAAGAGGATCTGCCTGTGGTAGCAGCGCGCCGTCTCCTGCAACCTTGGCAGTTGCTGGGGCTCTCGACGCACAATCTCGATCATGTCCGTTCGGCGGCGGAGCTCGGGGTCGATTACATCGGTTGTGGGCCGACGTTTGAGTCCAAGACTAAGTCGTTTGAGAGTTTTTCGGGGCTGTCATTTTTGAAGCAGGCTGCCGATTGGATGCGAGCAAATGCCCCAGGCTTGCCTGGGTATGCGATAGGTGGAATTGACCCTGGCAATCTGCCCCAGGTGCTCGATACTGGATTTAGCCGAATTGCGGTCGGATCCTGCGTTTGGAACACTGAAAAACCTGCTGATGCAGTGGAAAAAATGCGAGGCTTGCTCGAGAGCGTCTGATCCTGGGCCAAATCCAAAGAGATCCCACCGCCGAACCGAGGTGGGCTTGGCGAGGCAAAACGAGTACACTAGAGGAACGCGACCGATGTGGTCTTGCGGATCAATGCTTCGTCACCCCTGTAACCCTAGATGGATCTAGTCAGCCATGCCGATCGGAAGAACCTTCAACAACGTCGTCGAAACTGTTGGCAATACTCCCATGATTCGCATCAATCGATTGCTTGGCACGGATGCGGCGACGGTGTTTGCTAAGTGTGAGTTCTTCAACCCGCTCAAGAGCGTGAAGGATCGGATTGGGCTTGCGATGGTCGAGGATGCCGAGGCCAGCGGGAGGATCCACAAGGAGACCCACATCATCGAGCCGACTAGCGGCAATACCGGGATCGCACTGGCTTTTGTTTGTGCTGCCAAAGGTTATCGATTGACATTGACGATGCCCGAGTCGATGTCGATCGAGCGAAGAGCCCTTTTGAAGGCACTCGGAGCAAGTCTGGTGCTCACCCCGGCTGCTGAAGGGATGCGAGGAGCGATAGCCAAAGCGAATGAATTGGTTTCTGCAGACAAGGATGGGTGGATGCCTCAGCAGTTTGAGAACCCTGCAAACCCAGCGATCCACGAGATGACCACTGGGCCTGAGATTTGGACCGACACCGCAGGAAACATTGATGCCATCGTGGCGGGCGTAGGAACCGGTGGAACGATCACCGGAGTTGCTCGTTACATCAAGAAGCTCAATCCCAATTTCAAAGCGATTGCCGTTGAGCCCAAGCAATCGCCGGTGATCAGTGGTGGCCAACCCGGCAAGCACCGCATCCAAGGGATCGGTGCAGGGTTCGTCCCGAAAAATCTGGATACTTCATTGATTGATGAAGTGATCCAAGTCGACGACGAACTCGCATTTGAGTGGGGCCGTAAGCTTCATCGGCAAGAGGGGATTATGGCAGGGATCAGCAGTGGTGCGAACATTTGCGCTGCGGCGCAGCTTGCAGCTCGGCCAGAGTGGAAGGGCAAGCGGATCGTCACGATCATGTGCAGCCTGGGTGAACGCTACCTCTCGACGCCGCTGTTTGCCGACGCGAGCTGAACTCAGCCGTTGTCTTGAGGCAGCAAAATGTCGCAGTTATTTCAAAGAGACTTTGAATGAAGAAACTTACACCGTTCGAGCGTCGCAGATTCCTGCAAGGTGCGTTGGCTGGGGCCGTGGCGTTATTAGGCGCGCCGACTAGCAGTGCGGGTGTGTTGCCCAAGTCAGGTGTAGCGGATAGGAATCCCAAATGGGATGCGGCAACGCGACGAGGGTTGGATTTTCTCGCGAGGACTCAGTCGTCGCGGGGTCAGTGGAATACCCCTCCGTATCCGGTGGCCGTTACGGCTTTGGCTGGACTGGCGCTTCTGTGCAGTGGCTCGACGGTGACCCAAGGACCCTATTCCAAGCAGATTGCACGGACAACCGATTATCTTCTTTCCCAGTCGCGAAAGAATGGGCTCATAGGAGATCCACAAAACGATCAGCGGTACACCTATGGCCATGGGTTTTCGATGCTTTTTCTATCCCAAGTGCTTGGCGAGGAAGGCTTGCAAGATCGCCGCGATGACTTGGTCGAGGTGCTCGATCGCGCGGTG
>JBJTAQ010000237.1:0-2702 GCA_046090945.1 Pirellula sp. | reverse complement strand
TTTGAATATCCTTGGTCATGATCGCATCGGTATGCTTCGAGCCATATTGATTGATGTGCAAGATAGCCTCGTCAACATCCGCGACAACTTTGACGCTCATGATTGGCCCCAGGTACTCGGTTCCCCAGTCTTCAGGGGTCGCAGCCTTGATTCCGGGGAGAATATTCCTTGATAGCGGATCCCCTCTGAGTTCGATTCCAAAGGGTTGCAGGTCCTCAGCGATCATCGGAAGGAAGACTTCAGCAATCCGAGCATCAACCAGCAGCGATTCGGCGGCATTGCAAACTCCCATCCTCTGCGTCTTGGAGTTAACCACCACGCGTCGGGCTTGCTCAAGGTCTGCGGTTCGATCGACATAGACGTGGCAATTTCCATCGAAGTGTTTCAAAACCGGCATGGTCGCTTCGGCTGTCACCCGTCGCACCAGGGCTTCCCCGCCACGCGGGATTACAAGATCGATCAGTTTGGATAGTTTGAGCAACTCACCGACCGCTTGGCGATCGAGTGTAGCGACCATCTGTAGGGAGTCGTTCGGGACCCCTGCCTGAAGTGCGGAAGCTTGGAGCACATCCACGATGGCTTGGGAGGAATGGTAAGCCTCTTTGCCACCGCGGAGGATGATCGCGTTGCCGCTTTTGATCGCGATCGCTGCAGCATCTGCTGTGACATTGGGTCTGGATTCGTAGATGAAAAAGATCACGCCGATCGGGACACGAACCTTTTGAATCGCAAGACCGTTCGGGCGAATCGATCCGCCGATGCACTCGCCAACGGGGTCCGGCAACGCAGCGATTTCGCGAAGACCGTCGGCCATGTTTCCAAGACGCTTTCGATCGAGCCTCAGTCGATCGATGGCCGCCTCGGAGAGTCCATATTCATGTGCTCGCTGCAGGTCCTCGGCGTTGGCTTCAAGGATGACTTGATGCGATTGCTCAATCCTCTGTGCGGCACTGATCAACCATCGATTTTTTATGTCGGTCGATAAAACTTGCAGCTCCAGCGCGGCGGCTTTGGCTCTTCGGGCCAGCTCCAAGCACTGCTGGCTAATTGTCATGTCCATCGCCGTGGCCGTCGTTGGAAGGATGATAGGAATGTCAGGGGGCAGAAAACCATGGAGGAATCCCAGGGAAAACTAGGTGGAAGTATGGAAAAAGGCTACTTGGGGGTCAATGGGAATTCCAGACCGCTTGCGTTGCCCAAGGCTCCGACTGTTGCCGCTGGGCAACCTCCTTGCGTTGCAAAAAAACAACTTGTGTGGAATTTTTGAACTGTCACTCAAAACCAGTCTGTTCGAGCCGTTGAAATCTCCAAGGAACGAAAAAGGTTTTCCAGCGATTTTCTCGGCAAAAACCGTTGATTTCGCAACTATCACACTCGAACAATGACGTCGATGGCACGCCGCTCGCACCATTGGCCAATCGACGCGTCAAGCAACCCAAATCGGCCCATGTCGACGTCTCGACGCGCCCATCCTGATCCACACCTGCGAACCCGTCTCAGTAGCCCTTCTTATGCCAAAACGAGCCAGCCGTCCGTCTGCAAGCGACCCGTCGATCTCCTCCGAGGAGTCTTTTTTCGAAGAAGACCGAGACCTGATCGATACGATCCCGGGAGGGATGGAATTCGAGATCGAAGAGTCCGAGGGGCTTTCCAACCAAGCTGGTCCGAGCGATGAGGAACTGATCGATGACGACACTGAGGACTACTTTGTAGAGGAAGACGGGGGGGTTGATGCGACCGAGGATCCGGTTCGCATGTACTTGATGCAGATGGGAGAGATTCCGTTGCTGACTCGGCAGCAAGAGGTGACGGCGGCACGTCATATCGAGCGGACACGATTTCACTATCGAAACTGGATGCTTTCAACGGACTTCATGCTCCAAGGTGCAACGAAGCTGCTGGAACAAGTTCGGGACGGTCGGCTCCGACTCGACCGCACGATCGAGGTGAGCGTCACGAACGCTTCGGAAAAGATCTCGATCATGAGACGCATCGGTCCGAACATCAAGACACTCAAGCACCTTTTGGAACGCAACTACGTCGATTTCCACACGGCCATCTGCCGCCGCGTGCCGATGGTCGAACGGCGTGCGGCTTGGAAACGTCTAGTCGTGCGTCGCAACAAGGCGGTACGATTGATCGAGGAAATGAATTTGCGAGCCAATCGGCTCGAGCCGATATTCCAGAAACTCAAGACCATCGAGCACGAGATGGGGATGCTCAAGTTGCGTTTGGCGGAATCCAAGCGAACTGGATTTTCCGAAGGAAAGACGGTCGAGCAGATGCTCCGAGAGTTGCGACATCTGATGCGGATCACTTACGAGACCCCAGCTACGCTTGAGCGACGCGTGCAACGGGTCAACGATTATCGCTGCGCTTATGATGCGGCCAAGCGGGATCTTTCGGCGGGCAATCTTAGGCTCGTGGTCTCGATTGCCAAGAAGTACCGCAACCGGGGTTTGAGTTTTTTGGATTTGATTCAAGAGGGCAATACAGGTTTGATGCGTGCGGTTGATAAGTTCGAGTATGCGAGGGGTTTCAAGTTCTCGACCTATGCAACTTGGTGGATACGACAAGCTATTACGCGTGCGATTGCCGATCAGAGCCGCACGATCCGCGTGCCTGTTCACATGATCGATACGATGAGCAAGGTGCGTCAGATTACTCGCGACTTGTATCAAGAGCTTGGCCGGGCTCCTTCG
>JBJTAQ010000236.1:0-1158 GCA_046090945.1 Pirellula sp. | reverse complement strand
CCCGCTGGCGGGAGAGGGGGATGGGGGGTGAGGGTGGAGGAACTCTTGCTTATGCATTCCAACCCCTCTCCCCGGGTCCCTCTCCCCGAAGCGGGGCGAGGGGAGCAAGAGGGTACATGCTTGGTTTGGTTTGATTGAGTTACACTCTTAATCGAAAGGAATATTGCGTGAAAGACTTGTGGCGAGCGGCGATCTGGATTCTCTGGGGATTGTGGTGGGGAGGCTTGAGTTTTTATGCCATCGTAGTTGTTCCAATTGGCACCGAGCAGATCGGGAGTGTGGCTCAAGGGTTCATTACCCAGCGTGTGACTCAGTGGCATAACTTGTTGTGCATTCTGATGACCTTAGCACTAGCCATCGAAGCTTATCGCACTAGGAATCGTTTCCTTTGGGCCGCATGTGGGACACTTGGAATATTGACGGCATTGCTACTTGCAGGTCACGCTTTTCTTACGCAGCAGATGGACTTTCGAGCGGGAACCGTTCCTGCGAACTTTTACTCACAGCATTCGATCTACTTATGGCTGACGGCCGCTGAATGGTGCGTAGGCCTGTTCCTGTTGTGGTTCTTCATGAGAGAATTTCGTCATAGGTGAATCCAATCTCATCGACCTGTGAGAGTTGCCCTCTGGGTCAAACGAGCACGGATCCATGCTGCCGGCACATTTTACTGGATCGTTACCACACGAATAAAATATACCGTTCCACCGTGGAAATACTGCTAGATTTGGAAATGGTCATATTTGCGGTCTAGTAAGTCGATTCCAACAGTGCTTCCGGACTGAATGGAGTCGAGTCCGCAAAGTTGAAATTCGCTGTATAAGGATGGATCCTATGAGTGCGAGTTGGATGCTTCGCTGTGCTAATTGCGCGGCTACGCTGCTATTAGCTAAAGCTATTTCTGTGGCTTGCTGCGCCCAGACGCCCGAGTTTCGAACCGATCCTTATGCACCCATTTCGCCATACAACATCGGTTCAGGTGCTGTTCCAGCCGACGAGCAAGTTTCACCTGGACTGCTGAATCAAGGTGGCGTGAACTCCTCATTCGGACAGGAATTGAGCCAAGATCTAGCAAGTGCTTCAAGCGGCACGCAATCGGCCGATACTTCATCCGCTTCTGGAGGATCTGGAGGCGACGATCTTGCTACCAAGCTTGTT
>JBJTAQ010000235.1:0-2510 GCA_046090945.1 Pirellula sp. | reverse complement strand
TCACCGGGCGGCTTGCGCCGCACCGCTTGCAAAAGTCGATTTGGCATTGATATCGGGCGGCTTGCGCCGCACCGCTTGCATGGTCCCAAGTGCGATAGGCCCAATACAACAGGGGCCAATTCCTCATCTGCCTCTTAGGATTTCACTCGCATGGGCTAACGCCGACTCTAGGGCGTCAATATCCGTCAGATGGCACCAGGAAAGACGGACCGCGCCACTCAATGCCGGTTCGCAGACGCCCATCGAACAGAGCACATGACTGGCCGTCGCGCAGACACTCGTACAAGCTGCCCCGTCGGAAATCGAGATGTGCTCTCGGACCGACTCAATCAGATCGTCTGCATCCCAGCCCGGAACAGACACATTCATGACATGCTCGATTCGGTTAAGGGAATCGCCATGAACCAGTCCGCCATGAGTTTTCGCCCATTCCATAAGGATCGAGCCTAAACGCTTGCAGTGTTCTTTGCGAAGCGCATGCTCGGACAAGGCGATTTCGGCAGCTAGACCAAACCCGACGATCAAGGGTACTGCCAAAGTTCCGGATCGCAGTCCGAGCTCCTGGCCTCCACCGACCACAAGTGGTACAAGGGCAGGGGAGTGGTCGCGATTCCTTCGGATCACCAGTGCTCCGATCCCTTGCGGCCCAAAGATCTTATGACCACTCAGGCTCATAGAACGGATTCCCGGATGCCTGAGTCGCTCGATATCCCTGCCGAATCCCTGTGCAGCATCCACATGCATCCAAATGTTTCTCTCGCTGGCCACCTGGGCAACTTGGTCGATCGGTTGGATCATTCCGGTTTCATTGTTGACATGCATCAAGCTTATAAGCAGTGTGTCGGAGCGTATCGCATCGACCATCGCGTCGCACGAAACTCGTCCATCGCCTTGCGGTTCAACAAGCGTAACCTCAAAGCCCAACGAACGCATCCGATGCAGTGGTTCCAGTACGGCTTTGTGCTCGATCGCCGAACTGACCAGATGCATCTTGCCGGTCTTACGACCATGCTCGGCTAGTCCCAAAATCGCCAAGTTGTTGCTCTCGGTCGCGCCGCTGGTGAAGAAAACCTCGCTCCGCTTGGCTTGCACCACGCGACCGATTTGATCGCGAGCCTGATGGACAGCCTCCTTGGCCTCCTGGCCGTGTCGATGGGGGCTTGAGGCATTGCCCGTCAACAATCGGTATGCATCGAGCATCGCTTCCAAAACCCTAGGCTCGATTGGATTCGAAGCGTTGCAGTCGAGGTACACAGGTTTCATGGCGGCTTGATTGAGTCTCTGCTGATTCATCGACCGTCTCGCATCATCTTGGCAACCCTTTCCAAGGCGGCCACGCTGTAGCAGATCGGGTAGTGTTTCTCATAGTACCACAGTTTCGCAAAGTAGAATCCGATCGGACTCGGCGGGAACTCTGTTCCAGTATTCGTGCGCTGGGCGATCCAAGCAACTCCTCGCTCGATCGCTCGCTGACATGCATCCAATCTCCCAGAATCCTCAGGGTTGCCTGTCGAGCATTTTCGCAGGTGCAGGGCCAATTCCGCGAGGGATTCGACGGCAAGCGATGTCTCCTCAATCGAACCGAGCAAGCTCGGTTCGGCCTGCTTGTAAGCCGGTTGCAATGAGTTGCGATCTCCGCCTGTCCAACTTCCATCCTCCTGCTGGGCTTGGATCAGCCAATCACCCCCCAGCAAAATGCGGCGATCGATGTCGAGTTCCAATTTCTGCTTCAGCCAATCGGTCTTCGAAGCGGCTAGCCAAGCTAGGAGTACGCGGCTGGTTCCGTACGTCAGGTTCTCTTCGTCTTGGACGTACTGATTCCCAAACCAAAGGGGAACCCAAGCGCCATCGTCGCGCTGGCGTTGCTTGAGGAATCGCATCGCCTTGAAGATCGACGCCCGCATCCGCTTCTGGGCCGGAGTGGTCGCAAGGTCATACCAAGCCAGCCAGGCGCGGAGGGCATGCGCGGTGATATCAGGATTCGAGCGGTCGAAAGGCAGAGTTCCCCATCCTTTGCAAAACGTCGGAATTCCTCCGTCGCTATTTTGCAGATTTACAAGCCATAGCCCCCCCGCAAGAGCGGTTTCTGTCAACCGAGATCGATCGTCGTCCGTGCTCGCCGAATCGTAGAAAGCTCTCAGCGCGAGCATGGCCCCAGGCGTGTCATCCGCATCTGGAACGCCACCGCTAAGCGGTGTCCAAGACCAACCGCCCGGTGCTGCATTGGTGAATGGATGCACCTGTTTGTACTGCTGATCGATGATCCACTGCTTTAGCAAATATTCGCCTTGCGACAACAGAGGTAAAAGCCGTTCGCTGTGGCTCAACGCATTGACCGAGAGGGTTGAAACCCAGGTGGCAAGGTGGGTGTCGATCGCCCAAGAACCATCTGTGCGAAATGTGTCTAGCAGGAAATCGATTCCCTTGCCTACGACCGCATGGTGGCGTTCCCCGGCTGCAATCATCGCGATCGCAACAAAACTCGTCAGCGGGATCGCTTCGAGGAAACC
>JBJTAQ010000234.1:0-3141 GCA_046090945.1 Pirellula sp. | reverse complement strand
TCCCGATGAATCAGATGAGCATCATGCGCATGGCTCAGCGCTTGAGCAACCTGGCCAACCAAATCTGCCGTTTCTTTGTAGCTAAGCCGCCCGCGTTTGATTCTATCTGCTAGGGTCTCGCCCTCGATATATTTCGATACGACATAGATCAATCCATCCTCGGCAGTGCCCACATCAAATACCGGCACAATGTACGGATGGCTTAAACTCGCGACTGTCCTAGCTTCGTTAAGATACTGCCTGAAATGCTCAGGTTTAAAGAACTGACGGGGTTTGGGGACTTTGATGGCTACCTTGCGTTCAAGCTCGCTGTCGAAGCCCAAGTAGACCAGTCCGAAACTTCCCTCCCCGATGATCATGATTAGTTCGTAACGCCCAAGTTGCTTCGCGATTAGCTCGCCGTCGCTAAACAAGATTGAGGAGGTGGATGTATCCTCCAGCAGTTCGACGCTAGAACTTTGACTGATAGCCTGCACAGGCGAATTGGCACTCCCAATGGTTGACGGGACCGAGTTCGAACCCAGCTTAGAAACAGTCAACGATGAGAAATAGTCCCGCAGTCGATCAGAAATTTCAGGAAACCGGACCGCAAGCTCATCGATACCAATACCTTGCCCCGCAGAATCCCTGGCCTTGTACTCCCCTAGAGCCAACTTGAAAGTGATCTCAGAGATGTTGGACAGTTCCGCAGGCAATCGAGCCAAGTACTCTTCGACAACCCAAGGTGCACTGCTTAGCCATCGATGCCGCTGGTCTGCTAGTAGGATCGAGACGAGATCTTCGATGGATGTAGAATTTTTACTAATGAAATCAAATACATTCGGTGGCCTCCTGCCTGAGTGCCATAAGTTCTCAAATTCCTGAAGCAAACGCATCGATTCACAGGGCCTTTTGCGTGACACACACGGATGCAAACAAACTAGCTTTCGGTATTGTTACATCTTTCGCTGAGCAGATCTACCTGAGTTATATCGGAGGGATTTTGGAATCATCCTTCGTTTGCTCGTTTTTGAGCGGCAAATGCGGTTGAAAGTCGCACTGCTTATTTGGCAGTGACACTTTTGCAGTTAGGTTCACATGGTAATCGGAGGCACTAAGCAAAGCACAAAGGTTAAAATGCTCAAGTTCGTCGTACTAGTAAGGAAACACTCCGAGGTCTTCCGCTCTATCGAAATGGGTTCATGATGCTGAATTTGGTATCTCATCGGAAGGTGTTTGCAAGACTGCACACCATGATATGGGCCCTAACTTTTTTTGGGGTGCCGAACCAGAGCGTTCAGGCTCAATCTCGAACGATCACCGTTTCCTATCCCGCAGCTCATCAAGTCTTTCAAAGACGATTTGAAGTCCCACAGTTATCACAAAGCAATCACCCAGGTGGGGTTGCTAAAGGATATGCCGATGTCCGTTTTGGGCTTGAGTGGGACAAGCAAGACCGCCAACGGGTTGAATATCGGCTCCGAAGTCAATCCAACGAGGGATCTTGGAAGGAAGTCGCTGCAAGGCGTGTCGATGGTCGACCCGACGGCGAAGAGGGAGACTCAAAAACGATTACTGAAGTAATCGTCGGAGTGCCGGCCGGAGGATGGTACCATGCCGACTTTCGGATCAGCGTGGATGGGGTTATGGTTGGACAAGCCAACTCGGAGCCCTTTGGAGTAGGTGAATTGTTCCTCATTGCTGGTCAGAGTTATGCCACCAATTGCAATGACGAGCGGTTGGAGGTTACCGACCCAGATCGACGCGTGGTCGCCTTGGATCTAGTCAGTCGCCGGTGGAGGATTGCAAATGATCCACAACCTGCGGGTGACAGCAGCGACGGTGGATCGATTTGGCCACCGTTTGGCGATCTGATCGCGCAGTGCTATGACGTCCCTGTCGGGATGGTGAATGTGGCTGTCGGGGGGACTTCGACAAGCCAGTGGAGACCCGAGGGCGATCTCTACGAGCGTCTGATTCGTGCGGGCAAGCTGCTTGAGGATTTTCGAGCGGTCCTGTGGCAGCAGGGGGAATCGGATGTGATCGAGAAGACCAGTACGAGTGTCTATGTCGAGAGGCTCATCGATTTTCGTTCTAAGGCGGACCAAGCTTGGGGCAGGCCCAAACCTTGGTTTTTGGCAAAGTCCACGCTGCATCCGACGGTCTATACCGATCCGATCGGTGAAGCGAATATTCGCCAAGCGATCGAAACATTGATCGAAAAGCATGGATTCGAGCGGGGGCCGGATACGGATCGGCTCGCTGGTGCAAACCGGGGCCCGTTGCAGAGCCGCAGGCACTTTAGTGGCCAAGGCCAACGCAATGCGGCGGCGATGTGGTTCGCCTGCATCGCTAAGCAACTGGATGAACCCAAGCCACCGTTCTTGCAGCACGTACAAAAGCTCGAAGGCATGCACTTGCACCAGCCAGCTTGGAAATCACCCATCATCTATCATGAAAGCAGTGTGCTTTTTGAAGGTGCACAAGGTGCAGTGGAGGGGCGATTGGCTTTTCCTGCCAAAGAGGTATTTCAAGTTCGATCGGCGCTTGGGTTTGAGGACTACAAAGAAGGGACGCATTGGCGGCTCGATGCAACAGGGTCTATTATTGAGTGGTTAGTCGATACTTCTGTTTCACCTATAGCTACGGATCAACTCTACTTGCCAGCAGGCTCGCCGAACAGCTACAAGCATCGGGTCGGCAAACCGGAGGAAAATCTGCTGTATGCACCGGGCAAGTGGTTCCACGAAAGGAATATCGAGATCACTTATCGACGGGCCGATGTCGATTCCATGGTTGTTGCCAAGCGTCCGAAGCTATTGGAAAGATTCCTGAAAAAGCTTCAGCAGAAAGACAACGTGGTCATTGCCGTCAGTGGCGATAGCATTTCAACCGGACTTGATGCTTCAGCGACAACCGCAACTCCTCCGAACCAGCCAGGATATCCTGATTTGTTCGCCGCTCAGTTGACCAAGGATTTCGGGGGGCCAGTCCAGCTTGTCAATCGATCGGTTGCTGGATGGAGCATTGCCAATGGGGTCGAGGATTTAGGTAATGTGCTAGAGTCCAAGCCTGACCTATTGATTGTTGCGTATGGGATGAATGATGTTGGACGCAGGGATCCTGCGTGGTTTGCGCAGCAGGCTCGAGACATACAACGGC
>JBJTAQ010000233.1:0-4008 GCA_046090945.1 Pirellula sp. | reverse complement strand
CTGCGACGAAGGATGCGAGGAATTCAGAAGAAAAGGGGCTATGGAGATCCTCAGAGCCTATCGAGGTCAACCGCTTCGAAATCGAGTGAATTGAGTCCAGGGAGGATGGAACTGAAATACCATACACCGTTGCTAACGCAGCAATCTCGCCGTCAGCGTGGCCTCTACCTGCTCGCCTAAACTGGTGATGATCAAGACCTTCTGCTCGATCTTGTCGCCCTGTGCCTCTTGGCCTGCTTTACCCCGAAAAGTGAATGGTACAACGTGGACGGTTTTCTCTCCAGTCGGTGTTTGAAACTCAAACCTCTCGTCCTCGCACGAAATCAACTCAATCGCAAATGGCTTCTTGGCCCTCAGTATAAATCGCTGCTGGCGGGTTTCACCATTTCGAACATCTCCCAGGGTGAGCGATTTAGGCGTCACCGTAATCGGTGGCCGTATCCGACCTGTCACCGGGATCGCGATCTCCCGATTCTTCTCGTTCGGATCGTTCGTCACTACGATGACCTCGTCGTCGATCTTTGATGGAGCCAGCGACTCCTTGAGCTTTACATGCATTCGATAGTTCACAGCATCAGGTTGATACACAGGCGTATCGAGCCGGACCTCAAAGGCTTCGGCATTCCCCCGCACATCCGCGATCTCAAGCCCCTTGCGACCACGGAACGAAAGCTTTACGTCGATCGATTTGCTCTGACCAACTTCCACGTCTCCAAAGACGATTTCTCCAGGCTCAACCGATACGTCGGTGCGTATCGTCCCGCCGACAGTCAACTGTATTTCCGCATAACGAGGCTTGTCAATCACCACGGTGATCACAGCACTCTTGGTACCCGTAAACGTGCGCGTATTGAACTTGGCTAGAATCTCACCTTTCTCCCAAGATTTGAGAGTCGGTTTAGTAGCCACTGGACTGGTACAACCGCAACTGCTGCGGACACTTGCGATGTGAATGTCCTCCTCGAAACAGTTTTCAATGACAAAACTGTGCTCAGCCTTGGCGTTCCGGCTGACCGTTCCAAAATCGTGATGGGTCTCTTTGAAAAGCTTTCGAACCCAGTCCTCGGCGACCGCCGGTGAGCCCCAGGCAATTCCAAGGATCGCTGAGAGCAACACGAGACAGTGATGATTATTGCGAAACGCTAGCATTTCTATTTTGTGGGTTACGTTCAGTGGTGCGTTCGAATCGGGCCTGTTGGTTTTGGATAGATCGGCAAGCCCTAGCGATTAGTTCATCCTAAAATATCGCGGTCGTTTTTCGGCCTGAGACTGGGTGGTTTGGGATGGGTGGGGGGATGGGTTTGGCTGCTCAGAGCCGCAGAAACATCCGTTTGTGATACATGACTGCCAGCAGAATGCACTTGCAAACCAGTGCACCTGCCAGAATAACAACGGATCGTTGATCGCCAGCAAGACTGGCCAGACCGTCGAGAAAAAACTCAGAGATCTTGCCAAAGGGTATGATTCGTTGCAGCAGGTAGATCGTGATCGCATTGGCTCCAATCACGATCCAAATCCAAGCCCATCGCTGGAATCCTAGTCCATCGATAATCCCATAGAAGAGCGATAGGAGCATCAGACTCCAACCGCCGGCTACGAGCACGAACGAACTAGTCCACAGATTCTTGATGATCGGAAAATAGTCACCCCAAAGGTTACCTACAATGACAAGGATCGCCCCGAGTGCCATCAGCCCTGAAGCTTTCTCAAGCTTGGAGTAACCGCTTTGTAGCCACTTGCCTGCAGCGATGCCAACAAGCACCGTTGCAACGGCTGGAAGCGTCGAGAGCAACCCTTCATTGTCTCCGTAGCCGTAGTACTTTTCGTGAATTTTCCCTGGCAGTAAAGTCCGATCGAGAAATCCTGACAAGTTTCCTGCGGGGGATAGATCTCCGGCAGTTCCTCCTGGAACGGGGACCCAGGCGAGGATTCCCCAATAGCCCAGCAAGATAGCTAACCATGCGGCCAGCAAAGCACGCGGACCGAGGTGTACGGCCAGCAAAGCTCCGATGCCGTAGCAGATCCCGATGCGTTGCAAAACTCCCATCCATCGTAAGTTCTGCCAATCGAAGTTTTGGATTCCGTTATAGATCAACCCCATAAAAACCAACAGAATCGTCCGCTTGAGTATCCGCCGATGGACTTTGGCGCGATCATCCCCAAGCTTGCTTAAGGAGAACGGAATCGAGCATCCTACGAGCATCAAAAACAAAGGGAAGATCAGATCATAAAAACGAAACCCCTCCCACTCGACGTGCTTGAATTGATCGATCAGTCCCGAGGCCCAAGCCGTCGAGATACCTGCAATGCCTGTTGCAGGCACGAGTGCCAGAAGTTTCTGGGCTAGGCTATCGGCACCCATGATCCAAAACATATCGAAACCTCTTAACGCGTCGATCGAAAGAACCCGCTTGGCCGATTTCTGCGGGTCAGTTTGAGGTTGCTCGTGCATCATCGTATCCTTTGATTTACAGTCCAAGCGAATCAATCGACTCTGGTTCTAGGAAGTTCTTCGAGCATGGAAGCCATGACGACAGCCCCAAGCACCGGCTCGCTGACTTGATGGCTTAATGCAGGTGACATTTGCATCGACTCAAGATGCCTGAGTATGGTCGGAACAAGAGGCGATTTGCCTAACAATGTCCCGCCGCTAAATGCCAGCGAGTATTGACCCGATTGGACGCCAATCCGACTCGCTCCTGCTGCAATCAATTCGGCCAAGTCCTGCGATGCATATTCAAGCAGTTTGCTTGCGATCAGGTCGCTAGAAGCAAATTGAACCACGGTCTGATATAAACTTGCGATCTTCGGTCTTGGAATCGGTTGCGTGTAGACGCTCGGGATCAAATCGATCGCGCCTTGACATCCCATCTCTCGGAGGACTGCCTTGTGCAACGGCGAAAACTCTTCCCCAGAGTCGTGAGCCCGACAAACCTCCTTGAGCGCCGACAGCCCAATCGCATAACCGCTCCCCTCATCGCCGAGAATGTATCCCCAACCACCCACGCGAGCGGCTCGCAACGGCACCTCGACCAATGGATGTCTGCGCATTTTGGAAAGATCGTCCATCGACTCTGATGAGGTCTCAGAGGATTTGCATTCCATGGCATCCTTGGTTGCCGAGACAATCGATCCGGTCCCTGAAATGAGTGTGACGCTATTGGTCCATAATCGATTCCCGCTCGAATACAGAGGCAAATCGTGCAAGTGACGAGTTTCCCATACCGCTGCCCAACGGATCGGTGTGACATCTTCGCTGACGCGAATGCGATCGGCCAACTTTACTTTTTCAACCCAATGCGCCACCGGAATTCGCTGATCGGCTTGACCGACGCCCGCCATGCAAACACAGATCGAATGGGCTTTGGTCGGCTCAATTCCTGCAGCCAAAAAAGCCTGCTCGATCGCTAGCAGAACATTTTCATAAACGGTTTCGAAACCGACAGACCGCGGATTACCAGGCCCAGCCTCACCGGTCCCAACGACCTTCAAAGATTTGGTCCAGCACCATCCATCCCCAGTGCCAGATCCAGATCTCGGTGCAGGCCTATGCAGAGCTAACGAGGCTTTGGTCTTCGAACCACCCGCGTCGACTCCGATCACCAAACGCTCGTTCGAATCTCCGACCATATTCCAAAGCCCTAATCAACCTAAAGAATCCCCCCGTATTGTAATCCTTGCTCGCTAAAGCTTGCATCCCGCAGCTTCGAAGACCGCATCGAGTACCTGCTGGGTCTGCAAGGTGATTCGACCCCAGGATTCATCAGGACTGCTACGCTTTAGCAATTCGTGGAAATTGTCAAACATGTTGATCTCCTGACTAGGGGAATGCCCAGAGTCGTACTCGGCAACCGAAAAACGCTGCGAGCGCTTATGCATGTGGAAATCACAGACATCGGTCACGAACTCCGGTTGTATCAACTCGTAACCCACGTTCGATCCGTAGCAGGGTAAAACGAAATCATCAAGCCAAATACTTCCTCTCTCGCCGCTGATATGGCACCACTG
>JBJTAQ010000232.1:0-10725 GCA_046090945.1 Pirellula sp. | reverse complement strand
TCGAGATCTCGCGTGCTGACGACACTCTTGCCCTGAGGATCCTTGAGCTCGATTCGAAACCTCAGGTACTCGGGCAAGCTCGCGATGTCGAAGTCCGACTTTTGGACAGGCTCGGCGATCTGCTTGGAGCAGATCTCGCAGAGACTTTTCCAGAAGGGCTCGGACCTGCCGGCCGCATCGAGCATCTTGGGCAAAATAGCTCGCACCGTGTCCGGGATCGGAACAAACTGCCGACGCAGTCGTTTGGGAAGCGACTTCAGAAGCGCTGAGAGCTTTTCCTCGAGCAGACCTGGGACGAGCCATTCGAGTTTCTCTTGATGCAGTTGCTCGGCGAAGGCTTGGGGGACCTCGAGCGTTACTCCATCGCTAGCTGATCCAGGCTCGAATCGATAGCTGAGCGGCAAGCGGCTGGTCTGTCCGAACTCAAGCTGATCCGGATACTGCTTTTGCATCGAGGATGGGTCGAGTTCCAGGTTCAGCGATGCGTAGGAGAGATAGGGTGGCGATTGGGTGTCCTGAAGTGTTTTGTCCCACTTCTCGAGCGTCACGCGATCGACAACATGTTCTGGAATGCATCGACGATAGAAGTCCAAAAGCACAAAGGCATCGACGACACAGTCCCTGCGTCTGGTTTTATCGCCGATGCGTTGGACTTGATCGAGGAATCGGTTGTTGTGGCTCCAGAACTTGGCCCTGGATTCGAGTTGCAACTCCGAGAGCCCGTGCTCGATGAGCAAGTCGCGAGCGAGTTTGGGGTCTAGCGGTGCTAACGGAACCGGGTGCCGGTTGACGGCAGGTAAGCCCATGAGAGTTCCGCGTCGCATGACCATCGCGGCCCCTTGTTTGCGACTGAAGTGCGGCTCGTCATAGGAGTATTTCAGACAGTGCCCGAGCACCCGTTCGATCCAGACCGGATCGATCCGCGCTGCGGTACGAGCAAAGCGATCGTGGGTCTCAACGATCTCTGAGCATACGATCCATTTGGCGTTGGTACCTCGGAGGCATGAGCCGGGCCAGAGCATCAGCTCCATGTTCAACGCGCCGCGGTATCTCCCTTGTTCGTCGAGCATCGCGACCCCCGAGGGCAAGCCTGCAAGGATGGCTTGATGCAACTGTGCGTAGCCGTCTGCAAATCGGTCCCGAGGGGGCGGAACCGGATCGCTTGCCGCTGCGTCTTGGACTGCTATACGTCGCGACTGAGTCGTCAAGCCGGCTTCGCGGCACTGCTCCATAAGCTGCCGGTGAACGTCCCCCCATTCGCGGAGTCGGACCAGAGACAGGAACGAATCGCGGCAGGCTCTTTCCAGTCGGCTACGTCCAAGTTTCTCGCGAAGCGACTGGTAGAAATCCCAGATGCGAAGCAGCGTCACGAAATCGCTTTGGTGGTCGCGAAAGCGTTGGTGTGCGGTATCGGCTGCTTGCTGAAACTCCGGTGGACGCACTCGCGGATCCTGGGTCTCGAGAGCCGAGGCGATGATCAGCATTTCGTGCAAGCAACCGTTTTGATGGGCTGCAAGGATCATTCTTCCAATACGAGGAGATACCGGCCAGTGAGCCAGAGTTCGGCCGATGCGGGTCAGACGGCCAGCTTGGTCGATGGCTTCGATTTCCCGGAGTGTTTGAAGTCCTTCGCGGATACTCTCCGGCCGCGGGGGATCGAGCCAAGCCAGAGATTCGATATCGTCGATGCCCAAGGATTTCGAATGCAGGATGGTTGCAGCCAGATCGCAACGCATGATTTCCGGCTGAGCGAATCCGGAACGGGCTTGAAAATCCGATTCATCGTAGAGTCGGATTGCGATGCCAGGTCCGAGTCGTCCGCAACGCCCGCTGCGTTGGTTCGCGGACGCTTGGCAAATCGGTTCCACTGGCAATCGCTGAACACGGCTGCGGGGAGCGTAGCGAGAGACACGGGCTGTACCGGTATCGATCACGTAGCGGATTCCCGGAACGGTCAGCGAGGATTCCGCGACGTTGGTTGCAAGGACGATTCGAGTTTGCCTGTGTGGTTGGAAAATCCGTTGCTGTTCGGCTTCGGTGAGCCTTGCATACAGTGGTAGCACCTCGACCGAATCGTGCATGCCTCGCTGAGTCAGATGTCCTCGCAGTCGTCGGCTGGCATCTCGGATCTCCCTCTCGGTGGGAAAGAAAGCCAGGATATCCCCGCGCCCATGTGCAAAGAGTTCGTCCACCGCGCTGCAGAGCCGATCCAACTGGGCTTGGTCGCTATCGAGCCCGGGAAAATCGGCAATGCTCTGAACACCGCGATATCGGATCTCGACCGGATAGCTGCGGCCTTGGATGGACAAAACGGGTGCCGGTCCTAGCGAGTCGCAAAAATGTTCTGAGAACCGCTGCGCATCGATCGTCGCGCTGGTGATGATCAACCGCAGTTCGGGACGACGATGCACCAGGTCGGCAAGGTAAGCCATGAGCATATCGATTTGGATCGATCGCTCGTGGGCTTCGTCGACAATGATGCAATCGTAGGCTTCCAAGAGGGGGTCCCGCTGGATCTCGGCCAAGAGGATACCATCGGTCATGAGTTTCACGAGCGAGGAGTCTTGGGTGCGATCTTGGAAACGGATCTTGTATCCGACGACTTGTCCAAGCTCGGTATCGAGTTCCTCGGCGAGTCGATTCGCGATCGATCGAGCAGCGAGCCGACGAGGTTGAGTGTGACCGACCCAACCGTGTCGAAACAAGCCAGCTTGCAGACAGAGTTTAGGAAGCTGGGTACTTTTCCCCGAGCCGGTTTCGCCGCAGACAATCATGGTCTGTCGGTTGGCAAGCAACTCGAGGATTTCTTGGCGGTGGTTGTAGATCGGCAGTTCTGGATCGTAACTGATACGGTAGGGACTAGAGAGTCGATGCTCGAATCGTTGGTAAGCTGAATCGAGGGCCGCGTTCCATCGTTGAACGTCTGCTTGCAAGCGTTCAGGGTTGACTCGCTGCATCCTATTCCATTGACGGATCAGTCGGGTCGCATCGTGACGGAGCAATCGCTCTGAATCCAATGGAGCTTGGTCGCTCAAGCTCATGTGCGTTCCCAGCGGATAGCGAAGATCCGTGCAGCAACGATGAAGCAGAATCCGCAGAGAGTCAGGACACCGAGTTCGAGTTCGATGTCTGGGAGTTGCAGGTCTCTCCAGAAGATTTTGTTGTAGCCTTCCAGGGCCCAAGCGTTGAAGGTGAGCATACCGGCTTTCTGCATCGACTCGCTCATCAGATACCTTGGGACCATGCTCCCACCGAGTGCCGACATACTCAGGATCACGATCGTCGAGACCCAGCTCAGTTGCGTTCGAGATTTGCAGAGAGAGGCCAGTAGCAGCGCGAAGCTTGCCGAGGCTCCGGCCGTCACGAGCGTCATCGCAATGAAACCTTCGAGGTGATTCATAAGGTCGATACCGAACACGAGACTACCCCAACAAAACATCAACACCATTTGGATGATACCGATGATGGTCAAGTAGGACCATTTGCCCAGGAGCAATTGATCCATGCTCAGCCGGCTGCACAGCAGGCGATCGAGAGTCGAGTTCTCTCGCTCTTCGAGGAGGGACCCGCTGGCCGTGGTCGCCGAGAACAGCAGGAACATCACTGCGATCCCGGCCGCATACATAGCGATCACAGGATTGGTTTTCTTGCCACCCAAGACATCGACACATTCGATGGCAGGAGGTTCGGCAAAAGCGACAGGGGCAGCATTCGGTGTCAAGTCGGTCGGCGAGTAAGCGGCGGATTGGACGCCTGAACCCGGGGGAAGCATCGGAGGCGGAGCCTTGCGCTGCTGTTCGGACAAAGCGGTCATCACCGATTTTTGGACCAGCGCCGAGAGGACCTGCCCGGAGACTTGGTCGTAGGAATCCGACAGCAATCGGATGGCCGGCATGGCAAGCTGGCTTTCGGGTGCTGGGTTATTGGCTACTGGGTTGTCGGGTGCACAGAAGACGACAGCAGCGGTGACCGAACCTCGTCGGACCAGGATTTCGGCGACTTCGGGCTCGACCAGTTGAGCAAGATCTTTTTCGACCGAGTCGGCGTGTAGCAGAGCCGAGTGGGCATCGGTGATCCGAAGGCTCGACTGTTCCCGGAGCAGTTCGATTGCTCGACGCGAGATTTCCGAGTCGGCTTGGTCGGCCAGGGCGACTTTGATGCGAGGGATGGAACCTCCGCTGGTGCCTCGGGAACCGAAAATCAGCGCAAAAATGCTGAAGAATAGGATGGGAACCAAGAAGGTTAAAAGCAATTCCGAACGATTGTTCTTCAATCGTCGAAAGCTCACCTGCAGGATCGTCCAGACCATAAACCGAGACTCAATGTGAAAAGGAAATGTCGATCGAGGGGTTCATCATAGATTCGAAGCTAGGAAAAGGGAAACCCGATTCGGGCCATGTTCGCGTTGATCGGCGTCCAGAGTTTGGCCCGAGAGGTATCCCATCGAGGCGGATTTATTTGCTAGCATGAGCAACACAGGAATAACTTTGGTTGCGTGATCGAACTTACTTTGGGTTAAGCAGGGGTGGGAGTTGAGCAAGACTTCAGAGGCGCTGATCGGGGCGGCCGAGCGGTTGGTAGGGGGCTTGAGCGGATTGAGTTTTTCCGAGCCGGTTCATACCGTATACAATCCGTTGGAGTACGCTTGGCAGGCCCATCGTCAGTATTTGGAGCGGTTTGGAACCGGAAAGAAAAAGGTCCTTTTTTTGGGGATGAACCCTGGGCCTTGGGGGATGGCTCAGACGGGTGTTCCGTTTGGTGAGATCCAGGCCGTGCGGGAGTTTTTGAAGATCGATGCGAAGATTGGCAAGCCCGAGCCGGAGCATCCCAAGCGGCCGATTCAGGGGCTCGAGTGTTCCCGTTCGGAGGTATCGGGCAGGCGGATGTGGGGTTTGTTTCGCGAGCGGTTTGGGACGCCGAAGGCGTTTTTTGCCGAGCACTTTGTGGCCAACTCTTGTCCGTTGGTGTTTATGGACCAGGGGGCCAGGAATCTGACTCCGGACAAGTTACCCTCACGGGAGATGGGTCCACTTTCCGAGCATTGCGATCGTCATCTTGCGGAAATCATAGGCATTCTCAGGCCGAAGTATTTGGTGGGGGTGGGTCAATTTGCCGAGGAGTGTTTGCGCAGGGTGTACGGACGGGTGGGCGGGGAGACAGGTGGTCAATTGAAGATCGAGGGTGTTAAAATCTGTAGAATCCTTCATCCCAGCCCAGCTTCTCCGGCCGCGAACCGGGGTTGGTCCGAGGCGGTGGAAAAAACATTGTGCGAACAAGGAATTTGGGAAGAAAAAAGGCCCAAAAGAGCGTAGAATCGCCGGGGATTCCGTTTCGTTGGCCCCTGAGCATCGATATTCTAAGGTAGACCAACGGAACTTTTCCGGCGGCGGGAGCCTCCGAGAGGTACACGATCCTTCGGTTACCTACAATCATGATGCCTCCAGATCCCCGAAAAATTGAAGAATGGCTGAGCGGAATGCTCGATGGAGTACTCTCCGAGCAAGAGCAACGAGAGCTTGAATTGGCCATGCAGAACGATCCCTCGATCGCAGAGCGACTTGAGGAGTTGGCCAGCATGCGACGCTCGTTGCTGGGTGGTCGGCCGGTTGGCCGATTGGGTGCAGATTTCTCGAAGAGGGTTGTCAGTGCTGCCCGCGAGCGTGCATCTGCGATGGATGGTCCTCCGGCTTGGGTTCTGCCAGATGCTCCGAATGCGGTCTCTCCTAGGCCGCAAGAGCAACCGAGCGAGCCCGAGTGGAGAGAGGATGAAGAGGACGGATTGAGCACCGCGCGTCCTTTCCCTGTGTCGGTGGAGATGGCCAAGCCGATGGTGCGTGGTCTGATGGGTTCGGGACAGGAGCAGAGATCGGGTTCGATTCGCGAGAGGTCGATTCGCCTTTGGTTACCTGCCTTGGCGGTCGTTGCCGGCCTGTGTGCCTTGTACCTGTTACTACCTCGGAACGCTCCGATCACGAACAACGGAACTTCCTCGGTGGCTGAGAATCGGTCGAGTGAACCGAAGAATTCCAGCGAGGAGAATTCCAGCCCTACAGCTATCAGTCCATCCAATGAAAACGTAGCTCAAGGGCAAACGACCACGAATCAAAAAGTGGCTGAGCCAGAGGTACCTGAGCCAAAGCCAGATCCGAGTGTTTCGAAGTCACCAGATGGATTGCTGGCTAAGGACGACAAGTCGACGGTTCCGATGCGAGTCGAGTCGGATAAAGAATCGAATCCAGCAGCGGCTAACGTCAAGGCTACAGACAAATTCAGCATGGTTTTGGTGGCTGATATCACGGTAGATCCGGAGGCGACTCAAAACGGCATGCTTGATCAACTGCTCGAGAAGTATGAGATCATTTCGAGTACCGACGTCGACTTGGAGAAAACCGATGTTGAAGCTTTGGTCAGGTCACAGATCCTGAAAAAGCCCGCTGGAGATCTCTCGGAAGATTTGGATCAGGTAACGGTCTACATCGTCAAATCGCGTCTTACGAGACTAGACTCTCTGATTCAGGACATCCAAAAGCAGGATGCGGACTTTCCTTTCGTTCGACTCGATGCAACGGTGGATCCTGCGGTTGTTAAGTTGATGGATCATCTATCTGCAGTCTCGGATGTAAACGAGTTGTCCCGCAGATTGACCTTCAAGAATGTCGAGACAGGCGAGTCGTCGAATTCCATCGGGCAACCTAGGATTTCGGGCAAGGCCAATCGCAATCCTGGAATGCCACAAGGTGTTCGAAAAGGCCCGTCCAGCCAAGAGCAAGGGTATCTGCTCCTCTTGGTACGTTACGCCAAGTAAACGTCGCCGTCGAATACGACTGTGAAAAAAATTGGTTACTGGCGTCCGGACGAGTCATCTTCTTCGCCATCTTCATCTTCATCTTCATCTTCATCGGCCTTGGCGAAAACGAAGGCGGCGCGGATGGGGGGTGGCATCGGGCTGTTTGCACCTCGGACGCTTCGCCAGACGATATCATTGAGAATCAGATCGTCGGCGGCATCGGGAATAGAAAAGTCCATCTGCTCGGAGATGTCAGCCCCCCAGGCGAGGGCTTGGTTGGTGGCGGTGATATCGACTCTCGGTGCGAGGGCTTCATACGGTGTGGAATCGACGGTGGCATGGAAGGCGTTGTACATGGGTCTTGCTGCCGCATCGAACTGAGTCATCGGTTCGACGCCGATGATCAATTCCATGGTTCGCAGCATGCTTGAGGTCGAGTACATGGTTGAATCGACTGAACCGCGTCGAATGTAGGGGCTGATAGCCAATGCTACCGAACGATGTGCATCGACGTGATCGCTACCGTTTTGCACATCATCTTGGATTACAAAGATCGCGCATTGGGGCCAGAACTTGCTTTTGGTGATCGCTTCGACAACTTTACCAAGGGCGGCATCATTTTGAGCGACCATCGCCGTCGGCGTTAATTTGCCGACTCGAGTACCTGCGGTATGGTCGTTCGGAAGGTGCATGGTGATGAAGCTTGGGAGATTGTCCTCGGCTTCGAATTGCTTGAGCCTTTTGATAAACGATTCGGCTCGATCCAGGTCGCTGTAGTCCAAATCGTAGGAGCGATAATTCGGATCGAAGTGCCCTTCGAGAACCGGTATTTTGGCTCGCGAGGGTTCGCCTGGTTTCGAGCCATTGGCGATGAATTCGCCGAAACTGAAGTAGGACTTGCCAGCCTCAGCGCATTTGCCCCAAAGGTAACCGCTCGAGGGCTGACCGATCTTCGTCGCACCTTCGGCAGGATACGTTAGTTTGCCACGGCTTTTGCCGTAGGTAAGAGGCCAAGTCTTTTCGACAAAGTCATTCGCGTAGGCGGCCATGGTCCACTCGTGGCCATCGGCGCTGACCTCGCCGTCGACGTAAAAGTTGTCCAGGAGTACGAATTGGTTGACTAGTGCATGGTGGTTGGGGGTGACTTGTTCGCCGAAGATGCAAAGCGACGCATCGCCGTTTCCTTTGGCGACATCTCCAAATAACTGATCGTAGGTTCGGTTCTCTTTGATAATGTAAAAGCAGTGCTTGATCGGGCTCGGATCGCCCACTTTGGCTGGGATCGGATTGTCGGTACTGCGACCCGCGTTATCGACCTTCGAGTCGGCTTGCAAGGGTGCCGACTGGAATGCCAGTCGAGTCATCGAGGCGAGCTCTTCGGGCCTTGGGGTAGGTATGGCGCTGAGGCTGCCTTGGAAAAGTCCGCCGATGTATTCGGTCAGGTTCTTCGGGGCCGATTTGGTCGGATTCGGGCCATAGCGATTGTCTTTGCTGGACATCCCTTTGCCGTTGGTCACGAAAATCTGTTGGCCATCTTTCGAGAACTTGACATTGGTCGGATACCAACCGACGGGGATGAATCCTAGCGACCGCGACTTTTTCGGTTCTGACAAATCGAACAGTGCGATATTGTTGTTGCAGGAATTCACGGCGACCAGAACGCGTTGGTCTGGAGACAGAGCGATCGCCGACGGAGTGCTTCCGTTCTTGGCCGCAGGATACAGCGCCGTGGCCAAAACCTCTTGAAGCTCACCGGTGGATCGGTCAAAAAGAACGACGCTGTTTTCATCCGAACAAGCAACTGCCAGTCGATTGGTTTCTTCGAGCAAGAGCATTTCCGTGGGGTGCGATTTGGTTTTCAAAGTCGCCTCGATTTTCCAGCTCGCAAGATCGATCACGGCAATCTCAGCGCGTCCCCAAAGGCTTACGTAAAGTTTATTGTTCTTGACATCCTCGAGCATCGCATACGGATAGCTTTGTTCTGGTAATGCGAGAATTTCTGTAGGCACTAAATCAGCCTTAGTGATTTCGTTTTTTCCGTTTGGTGCAGATCCAGGGATTTCCAAAGGCTTGCGAACGCGTTTCAAAGCATTGCCCAGCAAGCCGCATGCGTAGAGCGATTGATTGTCTTGAGACAGTAGCACTCCGGAGACAACGAACTTATCGGTTTTAGTCCCTAGCGTCAGGGTCTTTGGTGGACCGAGGAACCCTTGGTTGTAGGGAAAGATATAGACTTTTTCGTCCTCGCCCCCTGAGGCCAGGATATGTTTGCCATCGGTGCTGAATTGCAGTCCGTAAAAGGACTGGGGGATGGGAGTTCGAGTGATTTTATTGAGCGCCTTTGGCTCGATGGTGATGATCTCGTGTTCACCGTACCCGCAGTGGAGGATCGCTAGCTCGTCGCTCTGCGGAGCTACCAGCATATGGACTGGGAAATCGCCGAGCGTGGTCTGTTTCCCTTGAGCGTTGATCGTCCAACCGTTGGGCAGCAGTACGTTGCCTGATGCCTTGAGTCCGGGTAGTTTCGCAAGCGGGTTGTCTTCAGCAGATTGCTCTTGCCCGCAGCAAGCCTTTGGCGAGATCGCCGGTAACGCTGTGGCTAGGACAGCGATCGAGAGTTTTGCAAGAGACTCTTGCAGGGGTTTTTGAAATCTTGAAGGCATAGCGATGGGAGTTGGGGTGGAAGTTCTGTGATCTTTGGTCAAGCGTTGGAGCATTGTAGCCGGATCCATTCAGTCGCTCATCGAGGCAGATTTAGATTTGGCGAGGACTTGAAGTAGAAATAGAGATTTTATGGAACCCATGGAATGAGCAGACGACCGAGCGAGGAAATCTCGGAGGGGCGCTGTTGTTGTGAAAAAATCGGGGCTGGAATCCGGTTCTTACCCCCCAAATACCGGAATATTTGCGGAAAAACGGGCCCGTTATGGGTATACTCTACGATGCACAAATAGGTTGGTTGCGGGTTGGTGCCTGCGGCGGACTTTCCAGCACTCTGTTTTCGACTAAACCGGAGCCCTCAGGATGAGTGAAAATCAACGACAAGCGATCCAGTTGCCTGAGTCCTTGGACAAGCAGCTTCAGGGGTTCCGAGTTCACCTTCGGCGCACCAAGGTCATGGAGAGTCTTGGGATCGCCTGTTTGGGAGTGTTGGCTGGATACCTGACGGTCTTTTTGATCGATCGGTTGATCGATCTTCCCGTGTGGGGCCGTTGGCTTGCCTGGTTGGTGGCCTTTGCGAGTGTTGCGACGATTCCGATTTGGGTCGAGCGGTGGATTTTGCGTTATCGCTCCCATGCTTCATTGGCTCGGTTGATGACCAACAAGCTTCCATCGCTCGGGGATTCTCTCTTGAGCGCGATCGAGTTGGCTTCGGACCCTCAGGAGCAGAAGCGTTCGCCGGCATTGTGTCGAGCGGCACTGGATCAAGTAGCTCAGGTTGCCTCGGCAAGAGATTTGACCGAAGCTGCCCCAGAGTCGCTGCACCGTCGTTGGTGGTCCTTGGCAGCCTTGGCCGGAGCGATCGCGCTTGGGCTGGGTTTGGTTTACCCTCAAGCCTCCGCGAATTCGCTGGCTCGATTTGCTGCTCCATGGAGCAAGGTTCCTCGCTACACCTTTGCTCAGCTTGGCGAACTGCCGACGCAATGGATCGTACCGCACGGCGAGTCTGTCTCGTTGAAAATACCGCTTGCAGATCAATCACCATGGAAGCCAGCCCAAGCCAACTTGTGGTTGCCAGGGCAGCCCAAGCTCGATAGTCCTCGTCAATCGGACGTCTATCAGTTCGATCTGCCTCCGATGATTCAACCGACCAAGCTGACGCTGCGGATTGGGGACGCAACGCCGACGATCGAAGTCATCCCGACGACCAGGCCTGAGCTATTGGCTGCGAGTGCCGATCTGAAGCTGCCTGAGTACCTCGAGCGACCAGAGGCGTT
>JBJTAQ010000231.1:0-1940 GCA_046090945.1 Pirellula sp. | reverse complement strand
GACAGCAACCGAATCGGCAATCACCCAATGCTCAGCAATCGGCCGCACCGAGCCGCAAGATGACTGAAGAAGAGAAGCGCAAGGAACGCGTAAGGGCTCTGTTTGCCGACGCCGCGAACGCTCAAAACAACGGTGCTTATCCACTGGCCATGGAGCAGTGGAAAAAACTCATCCAGGAGTATCCTGGCGATCCACTTGCATCAAGCGCCCGGTTCTACCTGGGCTTGTGCTACCAAGAGCAAGTGCCTGCGGACTACGCCAAAGCTGCTGATGCGTTTCGCAAGGCCCTCGAGGACAAGAATCTCAAAGAGCAAGAGGAGTCCTTGGTCAACCTCGGTTGGTGTTTGGTTCAGCTTGGAACTCCGCAGGCCGGATCCGCAAGTGCCGATGCCGATAGAAATATGAAATCATCTTTAACTGAGGCATCGAAGGTCTTCGCCGCATTTCTTGAAAAGTATCCTGATAGTCCGTCGGCTGATCGAGCGATTTTCTATGCGGCTGAGGCCGAATCCCGATTGGGTAACACCGAAAAGGGAGTCGGGCTTTACAACCAACTCGTACAAAACAAGAAGCTCTCTAAATCACCGCTGGTTCCGGAAGCTCTCTTCGCATTGGGATTCTCCTACGAAGAACTCAAGCAGCCGAAGCTTGCCAGCGAAAACTATGAGACTTTGATCAACGACCATGGCAAACACCCGCTGGTGCGAGACGCGAATGTACGGTTGGGCGAGATCGCTTTGCAATTGGATAAACCCGAACAAGCCGCTATGCGGTACGAGAAGGTGATCGCCTCTGCCGACTTCAAAAAAGCCCCGTTGGCCGATTACATCTATTCCCGATATGCATTCGCCTTGGCCAAATCTGGTCAGTATGCCAAGTCCTCGGAGGCTTACAAACAGCTATCGGCGATGTTCCCGACCTCCAAGTATGCCCAGAACGCTTCGCTGTCGGTAGCGCAGACGCTCATGAGGGACAAAAAGTACGCGCAGGCCGAGGAAGCGTTCAAGCAGGTGCTTGGTTCCAAAGACGCCAGGGCGATTGAAGCGGCGCATTGGTTGTGTCAACTAGCGATTCTTCAGAATCGTAAAGACCAAGTCGTTCCGATCGCGCGCGAAGCACTCTCATGGGCGACGGCGATCCCAGCCAAGGAGTTGACGCCGGATGCAAGAAATCAGATCGAGTTGCTCAAGATGGATTTGGCCGATGGACTGTTTGCGACCACGGAGGGCAAAGCTGAGGCGAGGAAGCTTTTCGAACAGATTGCCGTTGAGAACAATGATCAAGTCGTATCGCCGAGGGCGACTTATAATGCAGCGTTTGCTGCTCTGCAGATGGGAGATTTGCCTGAGTCGCTGCGATGGTCCGAAGCATTTGAAAAGCGTTTCCCGAACAGTGAATTGGCGCTCGATGTAGCTTACGTCCGCGCTGAATCCTTGTTGCAACGAGGCGAGCATTCTGAGGCCAGCGACGCATTTGAGAAGCTTGTGCAAACGGCCAAAGACCATCCATCGAGGACCGCTTGGGAGCTTCGTGGGATCACGGCCCAGTACCTTGCCGGCCAACCCGAAAAATCCCTGGTTCGTCTAGATTCGGTTCTCAAGGCAAGCAGCGATCCGGCAGTACAAGCCGAGGCGCGATTTTTACAAGGGGCCTGTTTGCTGAAGCTTAGCAAACCCGATGAGTCGATCGGAGCATTGGAAAAGTCGCTCCAACTCAGTTCCACATGGGGCCAAGCCGACGAGGTATTGTTGGTATTAGCACAAGCCTTCGAGGCCAAAGCAGAGAAGGCCAAGGCCCGAGCCGCTCTGGAGCGACTGCTCAAGGATTTCCCTAAGTCGAGGTTTAAGACGCAAGCCGAGTTTCGGCTTGGGCAACTCTCGGCACAAGCAGGCAAGGTTCCCGAAGCGATCCAATGGTATCAACGAGTTATCGCGCAAAAC